>CAYGOX010000183.1:0-7961 GCA_964351485.1 uncultured Halioglobus sp. | reverse complement strand
TAAAGAACAGTGTCGAGATGGACATCAGCACCACGAACACGAAGACCGCCCAGCGGTCCAGCCGGGTGCCGTGAAACATCACCACCAGCAGCGCGACGCAGATGTTGACCCAGATGCCTATCAGGAACGTGGGCAAGGCCACGGCGAGGCTGGGCCACATACGCTGCGACACGTCGGTCGTGATATCCCTGCCGCTCTCGGAACGCCCGAAATCCCAGGCGAACAGGCGCACCGACTTGGTGTAAAAAATGGTTTCAGTCAACGTACCCACGCCGCCGGCCTCGCCGTTGACGAACAGCGGCAGGTCGTAGCCGTTTTTCTTTTTCCAGGTCTCAATCGCCTCGGGGGTCACGTATTTCTCCCCGAGTTGGGAGCGCGCCATGTCGTCGGGTGAATTGACCACGAAGAAAAGCATGAACGTCAGGAGATTCACGCCGATGAGAATCGGAATGGCGTACAGCAGGCGCCTGATTATGTATGCCAGCATCGCGCGCTACACTCCTTCCCTGGCGGTCGCATTTTGTCGCCGGCGGTACGCCAGCACACCCGGAACAATCAGGCCGATCACAACCAGCACCATGAGATAGAGCGGCCACATCACCGGCTGGTTCCAGGCATTGCGCTTTTCCTCACGCAACGTTTCATCGACACGAATGTACTTGAGCGTCGCCTTGGAAATGCCGTGACGCTTCGTGTTGTGGACCCAGGCGTTGTTGAGAAAAATCTCCTTGGGATAAAACATGTTCAGCCACACCGCGTCGCGGCGGAACATTTCCACCATCTGCGCGACCAGCGCGCTGCGCTCCTCGCCCGGAGGCAGAACGCGCACCCGTTCGAACAGGGAGTCGAATTCCGGGTTGGCGTAGTTGCTGTTGTTGGCGCCGTCACACTTGCATTCCAGCGGGCTGTCAGGGCCGTACAGCAGGCCCAGGAAATTTTCCGGATCGGGGTAATCCGCAAGCCAGCCATGCGAGTAAATCTGGGTATTGCCGGTGAGGAGTTTCTCGCGCGTGCGGTTCCAGTCCGCGGGACGGTATTCCACCTGCACACCGATGCGCGAGAAGGCCCGGTCGATCCAGTTCATCGAGGTATTGCTGATCGCCTGGGACTGCACGTCCAGGAAAATCTTCAGCGGCTCGCCGGTCCGCGCGTCACGGCCGTTGGGATAACCGGCCTCGACCATTAACTGCTTCGCGTACTCGATCGACTTGCGTCTTGGCTCGCCGTCCACCCAGTCGTACATATACGGGTTGATGCCGGCCTCGCCCTGCAGTTGACCCGGTATGCCCGGCGGAATGAGATTCTGCGCCGCAATACCGTTACCCTTGTAGAAAATATTCAGGTACTCCTCGGTATCGAAGGCGATTTGCAGCGCCTGCCGCAGCTTGCGTCGCTCCGGTGTATAGCCGCCGACTACCGGATCGCGCATGTTGAATCCGTAGTAATAAAGCCCCGGCTTGACGTCCGGCGACATGGTGATGCCGTGGTCCTCGAGATCCTCGGACATCTCGACCCCGTCGGGGCCGACGACGAAGGCGCGGTCGTAGACACCGGTGGTATGGGCGTGGACTTCACCAGAGCGATCGTAATAACCCTGCAGGAACTTCGTCCACAACGACAGCGATTCCTTCTCCAGGCGGAAGACCGCGCGATCGATCAGCGGGACGCGTTTGCCGGCGTCATCCAGCAGTCCCGCCTCGGCATCGCCAGGCTCACCCTCGGTGGGGTAGTAATCTGCCCGGTAGTTTGGGTTGCGCTCCAGCACGATCTCGCTGTTGGGATCGTTCTTGACCATCTGGAACGGGCCCGACCCCACCGGCCACCAGTCGAGCGTGAGGTTGCGCCGGGCAAAGCCGGGGTTGTGATAGAAGCGATCCACTTCCGGCGCGATCGGCGAAAAGAACGGCATGGCCAGCCAGTAAACAAATTGCGGGTACATGCCCTTGATCGTGATCTGCAGGGTCCGCTCGTCAACCACCTTCAACCCGTCGAAGGGGTAGTCGCGCAAATCGAGCCAACCGTCACGCTTCAGGTCTGACAGGGTCCGGGCAAACGAATCCATCCCGACGATGTACTTGCTCATCAGGCCGAGCATCGGCGACCCGTTGTAGGGGTCGGCGAGGCGACGGATAGCGTAATCGTAATCGGCAGCGTGCACCGGCCGATCACCCGTTTCGGGAAAATCGGGAATACTGCGATACGCGGCACCCTCCTGCGCCGTGGCGAAAAGGTACAGCGGCTCGCCGTTTTCATCGAGCGCAAACGCGGGGTGCGGCTGGTAATGGAGGTCGTCGCGCAGCCGCAGTGTGTAGCGGGTAAAGGCCACCTCGCCCGCCAACGGGTCTGCCGCGCTGCCATCGGCGGCCAGGTACTCCACACCGGGAAAATCCGCCACGCCCCCCGGTACCAGTTCGTAGGGGCGCTTGAGGAAGTGGTAAGCCATGGGCGGCTCATAAATCTGCATGATGAACAGCGATTCGTCAGAGGCATAGGACACCGCCGGGTCGAGGTGTTTCGGCGGCGTCGGGGTCATCATCGACTGGTAGGTAATCTGGTTCGGCGGTGCCGGCGGGTGCGGATTGTTCCAGGGCGGCTCACCGCAGCCGCTGAGCACGGCAGCGGTCATCGCGCAAAACAATAGAACGCGTAAAGCTGCGTTCAGGCGGCCTGGAAGGATGGTCATCAAGTGGTCTGTTTGTGCACAAACGGTGGTAGTCGAAATATACACGCTCGCCGCGAATTGCGCACCCCAATCGCTGACCCGCACGGGACAAACCGCTGAGCAAACGGCACGTGCACACCGCGTCGCGCGCACTATACTGGCATCTTGCACACCGCTTGCACCGACAGAACAGGTAATCGACATGACCTCAAGAACTTTTGATCTCATCATCCTGGGAGCAACCGGCTTTACCGGCCAGCTGGTGGTTGAGTACCTGGCGAAAAACTACGGCGTCACCGGTGACCTGCGTTGGGCCATCGGCGGGCGCAACCGCGAGAAGCCCGAGGCCGCGCGCAATGGCTGCGTACCGACCCAGGACCGCCACGCCCTGCCGATTATCCAGGCGGACAACAACGACCGTGACAGCCTCGATGCCCTCACCGCCCAGACCCGGGTGCTCTGCACGACCGTCGGACCGTACGCGAAGTACGGCACACCGGTCGTGGAGTCCTGTGTCGCCCAGGGCACCGACTACTGCGACCTGACCGGCGAAGTCCAGTGGATGCACCGGGTCATCGCCGCCGGGCAGGCGCAGGCGCAGTCAACGGGCGCACGGATCGTCCACACCTGCGGCTTCGACTCCATCCCCTTCGACATGGGCAACTGGTTTGTGCAGCAGCAAATGCAGCAGCGCCACGGTCGCTTTGCCACCGAGGTGCGTACCCGGGTCGGGAAGTTCAGCGGCGCGGCAAGCGGCGGCACCATTGCCAGCATGCTGAACATCATGGAGGAACTGCGCGCCGACCCGGCGCTGCGCCATGTACTGAACGATCCCTACTCGCTGTATCCCTTGGAGACTCCACGCGGGTCTGAACCCGGCGACCAGACTAGCGCCGTGTACGATGCGGACTTTCAGCGCTGGACCGCCCCGTTTGTCATGGCCGCGGTCAACACGCGGGTTGTACGTCGCACCAACGCGCTGCTCGGCCTGCCCTGGGGCCAGGATTTTCACTATACCGAAGCCGTCCTCACCGACTCGCGGTTCAAGGCTGTCGGCAACAGCGCCGCGTCCATGCTGGGCATGCTGGCAATGGCGCTGGGACCGACGCGTAAACTCGCACAGCGCTTCCTCCCCAAACCCGGCGAGGGCCCAACCCGCCAGCAGCGCGAGGCGGGCTTCTACGAAGTTTTCCTGTTGGGTATCGACGCGGCCGACAGGCAATGCGACACCTTCGTCAAGGTAACCGGCGACATGGACCCGGGCTACGGCTCCACCGCAAAAATGCTCGCTGAATCGGCGGTGTGCCTTGCACAGGACAACATCGATTGTCCCGGCGGATTCTGGACGCCAGCCGCTGCGATGCAGGACAAACTCCTGGCCCGACTGGCCGGTAACGCGGGCCTGACCTTCGAGGTGTTGCCCGGCGCACCCGACTGAGATCCAGCGGCGACGACGGGCGCAACTATCACCAGTCATCGCGCTGGCAATGCGACGCTAAAGGCCTTACATTTGGCCGAATAATCAGGGGCCAGTGTCGGGGACAGTTTTCGCGGGGTGAACAGGTTCAACCTCACGTTCAGCGGTGAAATTCTGCCCGGCCACTCGCCGGAACAGGTCCGGCTGCGCTTCGCCAAAATGTTTTCGATCGACGATCCGCAACGCCTCGAACGTTTTTTCTCGGGCGAGTCGATCATCCTGCGGCGCAACCTCGAACGCAAGGAAGCGGCGCAGTGCTACCAGGAGCTACGCGAGCTCGGCGTGGCCGCGGCACTGGTCAAGGTGACGGCCGAGCAGGCGGCTGAGACCGTGCTCACCACCCCGGCGCAACCGAAAGCAAAGCGCGCCCAGGCGAAAAAAAGCGCAACAGAAAAACCGAAAAAAAACGCGAGGGCAAAACGGGGCAAAAAGCGCCCCGGGAAAGCGGCAAAACAGGTGCGCGAAGAGCAATTAGCATTGCCACTGGAGGCGCCAGCGCCCGAACCGCCAGCGCCCGAACCACCACCGCCATCGCCTTCTCCACCGCCGCCTCCAACAGAAACAGCACCTCCCGCACAGTCCGCTGCACCCGCGCCGGTACCGGCGCGCATCGAGACCAGCAAACGCAAGGGCGCGGTCAAGTCTGCCCTCGATCTGCCACTGCCCGCTCGCGCCAGCGCATCGCAGTCTCCGCCTGCACGCAAACGACAGCCCGGAGAACCCAACTACTATCAGCTTGAGCCTTTCCGCAATTCCTCAGCGGTTCGCTCGCGGGCCGGGGCAGCGGCGGCGCTGGCACGGCGGCGACTGCAATGGGGCGTCGGCGCCCTCCTCGCCTGCCTGTTATTCATTGCGCTGGATTCAGCGCTGGCTCCTGCGCCGGGCCCGACGCACATCGACGCGGCCGCAGCATCCAGGTCCGGCCAACTTCTGGTGATTGCCGGTGCGCACCTCGGACTGCACGACCGGGCCGGCAATCCAGAGCAACTTATCGAGATTGCCGACCTGGGCGTCTCAGCCCTGCGCGGCCCATTCCATTGGAGCGCTGATGACGAATTCCTGGCTGTGGGCAGACTCGCCACGGGGGACGAAACCGAGCGCCTGGTACGCTGCACTCTGTTGACACCTGCATGCAGCGCGCTGCCGCTGGCCGCCGGTGGCATTGCGGATATCGTTCGCCACCCGATGGACGACACCCTGTTTTACCTCGACACGCAGGCCGGCACACTGGTACACGCCGATGGCAGTGGCGAGGTGCTCGCCAGCGCGCCGCTGGATCTGCCACCGGAACCGCGACTGCATCTTCAGTCCGGGCTTATGTTCGTCAACAGCGCCAATGCGCCGGCCATCAATGTCCTGCGCTACGACGCCAACGCGTTCGGCAAACAACTCGACCAGGTATTGCTGCTGCCGCCGGGCGCGATCAGCCAGCAACAAAGCGAGGCGACCGACTTTACACCGGTGGCGGATGGTTGGTGGGTCACCCTGCGCAATCCGGAAACGGGGAGCACCGGGGTCTATGGTTTCGACCGGCAGTGGAGCGATCTTGGCGAAATCACTATCGAAGTGCCACCCGCGACCCGGGGGCTGACCGGCTGGGGCAACAGGCTGCTGATCAATACGGGCGACGCGCTGCACCTTCAGCGGTTTAACCAGGCCGGCCAACCGGAGACACTGTTCGAACCGGGTCAACTCATCGATCTGGCAGACGCTGCGGCGGCAGCGTCCACCCGCCAGGCGGCGGTATTTCGCTGGTGCGTCATCGGCAGCGCGCTGCTGGCCCTGGCCGCCCTGCTCAGCGCCTGGCACCAGCGCGCCCGTGCACTGGTCTATTCAGTACAGCGCGAACGCGGCGCACCGCCGGCCGAGGAGTCTGCCGATGCCGCCCGCTGGCTTGCACCGGAGGCCGGCCGCAGCGCACGCTTCACCGCCATCGCCACCGCCTGTGGGCTGTTGTCGCTGGGTTGTATCGGCGTCGCAATGCTGCAGGGGATCGCGCCCTGGGCCATGACCGCGCTGGTTATCGCGCTGGTCGGGCCGCTGCTCGCGATCGTCATCGTCAAACGCGCGCCGATCGGGCATATCGGCACACGCGACGGACTGCTGATGCTGGTCGACCACCGCGGCATCTACCACCAGGGCATCGGTTCGCAGGTCACTTACCGCGATAGCTTCCTGCTGCTGGACGACGTCGTCGTGTTCTGTGGAAACCGGCTGCTGCCGGCATTCGATACTCGACAGTTTGCCGAGATCGCAAAGGCGCACGTGCGCGGCGGTGTCCGCGTCGACCGCAAGACCCTGTGGGTCAAGCTGATCGAGTCGGGACACCCACTGGCCCGCGCCGTACTGGCTATCGTAGCCTGCGGCGCGCTCGCGCTGGCCACAGGGCTCGGCGGCGCCTAGGCAGCGCGCAAGGCGCGACAGGAGAGCGGCCGGTTCGTTATACTCCCGGCGGTATATTCGCAGCTCGCACGGCGTATCCGCTTTCGCCACCAATCGCCATAAACAGAACAAAAACAGAAACAAGCCGTATGACAAGACGCAGCGACGATGTCTGAGACAACGACTTTCCCACCGCGAAAGGTGAGCCTGTTCGTCACCTGCCTGGCGGACCTCTTCCGCCCGTCGGTCGCGTGGGCCAGCCTGCGTTTGCTCGAAGCAGCCAATTGCGAGGTTCATGTACCCGACACCCAGACCTGCTGCGGACAACCGGCCTACAACAGCGGCGACAGGGACAGCGCAATACCGGTGGCGCGCGCCAATATCGCCCTGTTTGAGGACGCCGACTACGTGGTGGCTCCGTCGGGCTCCTGCGCGGCGATGCTGCGCCACCACTACCCGCGGTTGCTGGACGGCCAGTGGCGTGAACGCGCGCAAGTGCTGGCCAGCCGTACCTACGAGATCACGCAGTTCCTGCACGATATCGTCGGGCCCACTGCACTCGAGCCTATAGCGTTGCAAGCGGGCAGCGTCACCTACCACGACAGCTGCGCCGGCCTGCGCGAACTGGGCGTGCAGGAGCAACCGCGACGATTGTTGCGCGAGCGCTGTTCTGTCCAGGTCAAGGAAATGGACAACGCCGGGACCTGCTGCGGCTTCGGTGGCACCTTCTGCGCAAAAATGCCCGCGGTGTCCGCGCAGATGGCCGACGACAAACTTGCCGGTGCGGAGCGCGCCGGCGCTTCCCTGCTGACCGGAGGCGACCTTGGTTGTCTACTGCAGCTGGCGGGCCGGGCACGGCGCGACGGGCGCGACCTCGAAATCCGTCACGTCGTGGAACTACTGGCCGGCGAACTGGACACCCCCGGCATCGGTGATCCCTGCCCATGAGCCGAACCGAGTCGTGGGACAATTTTCTGGCGGACAGCCAGGAGGCCATTGCCGACCGCGACAAGCTGGCCGAGCGACAGACGCTTTACCAGGTCCTCGTCGACAAACGCGCCACCGCAGTGGGGGCCTTTCCCGAGCACGAGGCCCTGCGCAGACACGTCAAGGCGGTGCGCGAGCACGCGCTGGAGAATCTCGCGTTCTATCTGGGCAAGTTCGAACAGGAAGCGGTGCACAACGGCGCCCGCGTGCACTACGCGCGCGACGGGGATGAGCTGAACAGCCTGGTGCTTGACATCTGCCAGCAACACGACGCCCGCGCAGTCGCCAAAGGTAAATCCATGGTCACCGAGGAGACCGGCCTGACGGATTTTCTCGAGCGCGCGGGACTGACGGTGACCGAAACCGACCTGGGCGAGTACATCGTGAAGCAGGCCGGAGAGCGACCCAGCCACATCGTCGGCCCGGCCAAGCACAAGTCGGTGGCTGACGTTC
>CAYGOX010000182.1:0-8042 GCA_964351485.1 uncultured Halioglobus sp. | reverse complement strand
AGCGACATACCGCCTGCTTTCAAAACCCGGGTGAGTGGCTACCGAGCTGCCCCTCGACAAGACCACTGGCATTTCACGCCAAATCATTGGCGGAAAGTGGCAAGAATCGTGAGCGCTGAGACGCGACCATAAGCGTCAACAGTCACCCACGCAATGGAGCAATCACATGACCCCACTCAACAACACCTCGGACAATAATGAACGTGTACTGGTACTGGGCGCAACCGGCAAGACCGGGCGCCGTATCGTTTCTGCGCTTGAAGACCTCAACGTGCCTGTTCGAAAAGGTTCGAGATCTGCCTCGCCCTCCTTCGACTGGGATAACACTGCTACCTGGGACGCGTGCCTGGCAGGCGTTACCAGGGTCTATATCAACTACGCCCCGGACCTCGCAATGCCCGGCGCAACGGATGCCATCGGCGAACTCGTTGTGCGATCCCGCGCTGCCGGCGTCCGTCACCTTGTACTACTTTCGGGTCGGGGCGAAGAGGGAGCCCAGGCCTGCGAGGCAATAGTCCAGCGCAGCGGGATCGACTGGACAATCGTGAGAGCAAGCTGGTTCAACCAGAACTTTTCCGAAGGTGCATTCGCCGATATGGTAGAGACTGGCAGCATCACGTTGCCGGAGGTATCGACGCCGGAACCCTGGGTCGATGTCGACGACATCGCCGAGATCGTGGTCACGGCACTTACCCAGCCGGGCCATACGGGCGAACTGTATGAAGTCACGGGACCGCGGCTGCTCACCTTTACAGAGATCGCGGCGGAACTGTCTGCAGCTACTGGCCGTGACATCGTCTACGTCCCGGTTGCGCACAACGCTTTCGTCCAGGGGGTCGCCCAGTCTGGCGCACCGAGAGACGCGGTGTGGATGCTAGACTACCTTTTCGCAACGGTGCTGGACGGCCGAAACGCCTCTCTTGCGGACGGGGTTCAACGTGCGCTCGGTCGCGAGCCGACCGACTTTGCCGAGTTCGCCCGCAAGCTGGCCCAGGCCGAACCCGGGACTCACGCCGCCTGACAAGGTGTTGGCCGCCGGCTGCGCGCGGCGGCCTGTGTCTCCCTCAATAGCTAACCAGTCCGAAACAGGAATCCGTATCATGAACTTACTGGATATCGTATTAACGCTCGCCACTTTGCTCTGTGCTTTGACGGCGGGTTTCGCGTTTGCCTTTGCAACGGTTGTCATGCCCGGCATCGGCAAGTTGGAAGACAAAAATTTTATCCGGGCCTTCCAGGTTATCGACGGGATTATTCAGGCGGGGCAGCCTGTCTTCCTGTTGGTCTGGCTGGGCTCCTTTGCCGCGCTGGCAGTTTCTGCCGCGATCGGCATTTTTTATCTCGAAGGGATGACGCGCGTGGCCGTTCTACTCTCTGCGCTCGTTTATTTCCTCGGCGTCCAACTGCCGACGTTCAGGATCAACGTGCCTTTGAACAACTGGCTGCAGACGCTGGACGTCGAATCGATGGATGAACGGGCGTTGGGGGCGGCACGGTCTAATTTTGAAGATCGCTGGAACAGGTGGAATGTGATCAGGACGATATTGGCAATCCTGGTCAGTGTTTCACTGATGGCCGTGCTGGTTTGGCTCTAAAGGTAGTTATCCGGGCGCTAATACAGGGGTATCATAGGTAGGCACTAATCCAGTGCCTGGTTTACATTTTGAAGATGCAGCACAGGCGCGGGGCCTACCGGCAACACGGAAGTTCAATAACAAAGCATGATCAGATGAACACCTACAAAGAGAATATTCTGGATCGGCCCCTGGCCACCGGCGCGATTGCGGCGCTGATCATTTACTCGACGATCTGTTTCTGCCTGGAGACACTCCCGGATCTGAAACCCACGACCAGAACATTCCTGTACTACTCCGAGATCGTTGTGGTGATGGCTTTTACGGCGGAGTATCTGTATCGCATTTACGCCGCGCCAAACCGGCTGCGGTTTATCTTCAGCTTTTACGGCCTGGTCGACTTGCTCGCGATACTGCCTTTCTACCTCGCGCTGGCGCTCGATTTGCGCGCCCTGCGCCTGCTCCGGTTCATGCGCCTGTTGCGTCTGCTGAAACTGGCGCGGTACCACGGCGCAATACACCGTATCGCACGTGCGCTGTGGATCGCCAAGGAAGAGTTGATCATCTTTGCCGTGGCGACCCTGATTTTCATCTTCCTCTCGGCAGTCGGCATCTACTACTTTGAGCGCAGCGCACAGCCCGAGGTCTACAAGTCGATTTTCGATTCGCTCTGGTGGGCGGTCACGTCGCTCACAACGGTCGGTTACGGTGACATGTACCCCGTCACTGTTGGCGGCAGAATCTTTTCCTTCATTATCCTGATGCTGGGTCTGGGCCTGGTGGCCGCACCGGCCGGGATCATGGCCTCTGCACTATCGGCAATCCGGCGCAAGGAGGAGCGGGAGGGGAATACGCCCTAGCCTGTCCACCTCCGGTTGCAATTAAGGGGACAGTTTACTTATCTCGAGTTAAGCACAATTACGGGGACAGTTTACTTATTTCGAGTTAAGTAAACTGTCCCCGAATTAGGAGAAGCTGCGGTGGAGGTAGCGGTACCAGGCACTGCCGGCTTCGCGGGGGTTCTGGCGCCAACCGTAGACTTCGGGACGTCCGGTTTCGATGACCAGCGTCCTCCAGCACAGCCAGTCGAACAGCGCGAGAAAGTTGTTCATATTTTTCGCGGAGTTTGCCGTCCGGCTGTGGTGCTGGTGGTGCTGGTTGGGAAACG
This sequence comes from uncultured Halioglobus sp., assembly GCA_964351485.1. Taxonomy (GTDB): domain Bacteria; phylum Pseudomonadota; class Gammaproteobacteria; order Pseudomonadales; family Halieaceae; genus Marimicrobium. Next base: position 5,300 of record CAYGOX010000182.1, on the reverse strand, counting down.
TAAATACGTGGCACAGCGCCCACATGATCTTGCGCACAACCGCATTCGGATGGTTCAGCAGCACCAGGTCGTAACGCCAGTTGGTGTGCACATGAGCGCCCCACAGCGTCTTGATGAGCGTCCCCCAGAACCAGGCCTCCACCAACCCCAGATAGATAGCGATATAGCCGAACCAGTAATTGGGCAGGAACAGAAACCAGCCCCAACCGGCAACAGTTGCCTGTGTAACGTTCAACTCGCCCCGCTCCCGGTCATCACCGAGCATGTGGTGCGCACGGTGCGCTTCGCGATAAAACGTATGCACCCTGGCCAGCCAGCGGTTTTTCGGGCGCGGACGGTGCGTGAGGTAATGCGCGCCCCCGTGCAGAAACTCATCGACGAAGATGAACACGATCACGGCGGGCACCAGGTGCTCCTCCGCCACCCAACCCAGCGCGGTTTGCGTTCCAGGCAGCAGGGCATCCATCACCAGGTACACCAACAATAGCAGGAGCGGGCGCTCGATCAGCGCAACCCCTGACGCGGACAGCGCCACCATCTGCCAGTCCCGCCGCGTCTTCGCACCTTCGGCATACTTGCCGGTCTGCCATTCGAACAGCACCAGCAGGAGGACCGAGACAATCACGACGAGCGGAAGAATATCCTGCAACATTTGCGCTGACATCAGCCTGCACCCTGTGAATTACCCCGTAACAAGGCAGGAGTGTATGCAGCGATATGCTATATTTGAAATGAATATTACATATATATTTTATAAGCCATGCTTAATTTACGTTCGATCGACCTGAACCTGCTGACAGTGTTCGACATGCTCGTGAAGGAGAAAAATCTCTCGCGGGCCGCAGACCGGCTCGGGATGTCCCAGCCGGCCGTCAGCCAGGCCCTAGCGCGGCTCCGCGCAACTCTGGACGATGACTTATTCATCCGCACCCACGAGGGTATGCTGCCCACGCCCAAGGCCAGGGAGATCGCCGGGGATATCGCAGATGCCCTGCAATTGATCCGCGAGAGCATCAGTACGACGCGACACTTCGACCCTCAGGTCAGCCGGCGTGTGTTCAACGTGGACTTTGGCCCGCTGGGAGAACTTGTCCTGCTGCCAAAGCTGGTCGAGATCATCGCACCCGCAGATGGCCGGGTGGTCATTCGTTCCCTCTCCGCACCGGATGAAAGCCGGCTGCACCAACTCACCGTGCGTACCTTAGATTACTGCGTCGACTATCAACCGCCGCGCGACCCGAAGTTCAACGGCAGAAAAGTGGTCGAAGATTCCTACGTGATCATCGCGAGGAAACGCCACCCTCGCTTGCGGGGAGAGCTCACGCCGGCAGATTTTTTGCGCGAGCAGCATATCCTGCTGTCGCTGGACGACAAGCGACGGGAGCGCGTCAACCGGTTTATCGCAGAGCAGGTCGGCGAACGCGACGTGCTCGCCGAGACACGGCACTACACGCTGATTCCACGTCTGGTGATTCAGTCTGACGCCCTGGCAATCGTGCCGGAGTCCATCGTCGAAACCAGCCCGCTGAAGTCGCGCCTGCAGGTGTTTCCCACTCCGTTCGATGCGCGACGGCTGGAACTGTTTCTGATCTGGCACAAGGCGCTCGACCGGGACCCGGGCCACCAGTGGCTGCTGGAGGAGCTTTCAACACAACCCCAAATACGGACCTAATTAGGAGGACAGTTTACTTAATTGGAATTCGGTAAACTGTCCCCTTATCTTCTCTTACCCTGAACTTGGCCAGTACATACGTCCAAACACGTGAGTGCTTCCCCCCACATCGACGTCACCTCACTGGTGCTCTTTTTCGGAGCCTGCCAGGCTGCGTTTTTTATCGCCCTTTTGGCCTTCAAAAAGCACCATACGCGTAAAATAAACTTCCATCTGGCTACATTGCTACTGGCAATTGGCTCCGAGGTCGCGCACCAGTTTCTCCTGCAGTCCGGATACATTCATCGCGTACCGTTTCTCATTGGCTTCGCTCTGCCACTGGATGCGCTGGTGGGTGTTTCTTTGTACTGGTATGTGCGCATCATCACCCACCCTGAGAGGGATCACTCTTGGCGGCGCATAGCGGCCCACTACGGCGTGTTTATCCTTTGCATGATATTGAGCATTCCCTATTGGATGCTCGAATTCGACCAAAAGTTGCTGCTCATGGAAACGGGGGTAGTCCCTCCCCAATGGCCCCCCTTGGCCTACTACTTCACTATCTTGCAGACACCGATCAAGATCGTATCCTTCAGCGCCTACCTCGTGCTGTCCATGCATCTCCTTGTTCTGCACCGACGTCGAATTTCTGCCATTTTTTCGTACCGCCACCGGATCACGCTCAACTGGCTGAACCTGCTACTGGCACTGTTCATTTTTGGCCTTGTGAACGGACTCGGCGTCCTGATCTTCTTCCAGGAATATGCGGATGGGACCCAGATCATGGGCTTCATGGGCATCTTTTCCATGCTGGCCATACTCTATCTGGGCACCATGGGGCTGATGCAGCCTGTGATCTATCCACCTCGGGAGGAATCCTTTCTCGTCGAGAAGCAGGAACCGGATGCTGCGCCAGCCCGAGACAAGTACCAGAAGTCATCGTTGGCCAGAGAGGATATGCAGCGGATAGCCGCCAAACTCACCGACAAACTGGAGCGAGAAAAGCTTTTCCTGGACGCGGGGCTGTCTATGCCTGAACTGGCCGACAGTATCGGGGTATCGCCAAACTATGTCTCGCAGACCATAAACAGCGTTTTTGAATCCAGCTTCTTTGACCTGATCAATCGCCTGCGCGTGGACTATGCAATGGACTTGCTGAGCGACCCGGGTATGCGTCACCTCAGCGTGGTCGATGTCGCCGCCGAAGCGGCGTTTAACTCCCGTTCAACCTTCTACAACGCATTCAAGCAATCCACTGGCCAGACGCCGGCCCAGTATCGAAAGACTGCCCTGTCAGACAGCGGCTCGACTGCCTGATCACGTAGAATTTAATTTATATTACTTTTCAACAAGTTACAGATTTTTCCTCGCTGATTTGTCCGCGCCTGTACAGCCGGACACCTCATACGCCTGTTCCGCACAGACTTGGCCACGAAACCCGTCCCCCTTGGCAGCGAAACGGGGACGCCCGATAAACCAGGTTAAACAGGGAGCATCATCATGAAAGCACGCAACTGGATTATTCCGCTGGCAGTCAGCGCACTCAGCGCCTGTGGTGGCGGCGGCGGTGGCAATGAAAGCAGCCTACCCCCCGGACAAGTCAGCGCCTTCGAGGGTATCTGGACCTCCGCAGTAAACGGACAGAGCTACGCGATTAAGAATGATTCACTGAGCGTCTACCAGCATGACAGCCAGTTCTGCGTGGTGACCGAGACGATCAGCGGGGTCGGTGAAGACGAGTTGTATGACAACTTTGAACTTCTGGAAGGTGGTCGACAGCTTGCTATCAGGGGATCAGACGGCACGCCCGATTTACATGCTCCGAAAGTGCGTTTTGCCAGGATGGACGCGCTGCCAACACCGTGCGACGCACCCGTGACCACTGTTGGCACCGAAGGCTATCAACGCGATCCGATTCGAGACCTGGCCATTTTCAGTCAGACTTTCAAGGACTACTACCTGTCGTTCGAGCTAAAAGGGGTCGACTGGGACAGCAGCGTACAGACAGCCCAGGCATTGGTAAGCAGCAGCACAACTGACGCCGAGTTGATGGAACTGCTCTACCAGCTAGCCATGCCGCTGGCGGATGCCCATGTCCAGGTCTACAGCCCATCGCAAGGCGGCTTCAGTGCGGACGGAAAACGGACATTGGTAGGGCGCCTGATCGACGAGTACGCCCAACTCAATGGGATCACCGAGCCTCTGTCTCAGGAAGAGATCGACGCACTTAACGACTACATCGATGCTCAGCTGTCACTGCGCGAGGATATCCTGCGCGGCTACGCGGGGAATGCGCCGGTACACTCCGCTGGGAATGGGCAGCTGACCTGGTTCATCGTGGATAACATCGCATACCTGGAAATTGGCGCGATGACCGGGTTTGCTGGTGATGGTGATGCGGCCGCCCAGCTAACAGCGCTGGAAACAGCGCTTGACCGCGTGCTCGAAGACATACAGGACGTGCGTGGCCTGGTCATAGATATTCGGCTAAACAATGGTGGACAGGATTTCCTGTCCATGGCCATTGCGAGCCGATTCATCAGTCAGGAAACTCTCGGATTTGCCAAGCAATCGCGCGAAGGCAACCACCGCAGCGCTCTGGAGGAGGTTTTCATTCAACCCCGCGGCGAAAACCAGTACCTGGGCCCCATTGCGCTACTGACCAGCAACAGTACCGTCAGCGCGGCAGAAGTTTTCGCATTAATAATGCGATCTCGTCCAGCTGTGACCTTGATAGGTGAGCGTACACAGGGAGCACTGTCTGACTCGCTCGAGAAAATCCTGCCCAATGGGATTGAGTTCAGTCTGTCCAATCAATTTTACTTCAGCGCCGAAGGCGAATGGTTCGAGCACACTGGCATACCCGTTGACGTAGAAACGCCATTTTTTTCAGCACAGGAGCGCCAAGCTCATATCGATCTGGGCCTGGAGGCCGCTATAAATCAACTGATAGAGGGAGGCCAGTGATGCTGGGATCTTCATTCTCCAGGTCAAAATAGGGCGCAAACCAAATCGGGGGACAGTTTACTTAATTCGAATTAAGTAAACTGTCCCCTTAACTACCCGTCCTCCTATCTATTAACAAATCTTCAAGATTTTTTGCCGTTGTGGCGTGGCAAACTCATTTACAATAAAGGGCATTCATCGTCTCGCCCGATTTAATAGTTTTACACGAGTGTTCGTCGTGCCCCATTTAGTTAGAAATCTCCTCATTCCGATCTGCATTCTTGCAGCCGCAGGCCTTGTTGCCATGACCATGATCAGCAGTCGAGGCGAGTTGCCACGCCGGGAGAATGCAGCTACACCTCCCAAGGTCATCACCATGAGCGTCGAGCCAGGCCCGGTTGATGTCCGCATACGCTCGCGCGGAATTGTGACACCTCGACGCGCCGTTGAACTGGTCAGCGAAGTGAATGGCACCATTACCTGGGCCGACCCTGAGTTTTTACTGGGCTCAGAAGTTACTACAGGCCAGTTGCTGCTCAAGCTCGATCCCCTGGACTACGAGGTGGCGGTGTCCGATGCACAGTCCTCGCTAGCCAGTGCTGAACTCGCGCTGCAAGAGGCAACGGTATTGGTACAAAAGGCCGCAATTGCCGAAGCCCAAGCGCGAGTGGTCGCAGCACGGGATCGCCTCCGCCAGGCCCGA
>CAYGOX010000181.1:6246-8081 GCA_964351485.1 uncultured Halioglobus sp. | reverse complement strand
GGCCGAAGAGGCCGGCGCCACGCTGGGACCCTTTATCCTCGACGGAATCGCTATTGACGCGACCCGGATGCAGGGCGACGGAATTCACCCGACCCCCGAGGCACAACCGGCGATGGCCGCCCTGCTGGAGCCGGCCCTGCGCGCGGTACTGGATTCGCTGTGACCGACCCGATCACACAGCGCCTCCAACAGCGCGACGCCGAACACGTGTGGCACCCCTACGCGTCCGCAACCGATACCCCCGAGGTGTTCCCGGTCGCCAGTGCCGAGGGCGTCAGGCTCACGCTGACTGACGGGCGTACACTGATCGACGGTATGGCCTCCTGGTGGTGTGCGATCCACGGCTACAATCATCCCGTGCTGAACCGCGCAGTGACGGACCAGCTCCAGGCCATGTCCCATGTCATGTTCGGTGGCCTCACACACGAGCCCGCCGTCAAGCTGGCCGAGACGCTGACATCCCTGACGCCACCGGCACTGGAGCGTGTCTTTTTCAGCGACTCCGGGTCAGTCGCGGTGGAGATCGCACTGAAAATGGCGCTGCAATACTGGCACAGCAAAGGCCAGTCCCAGCGGCAACAGCTCGTTGCACTGCGCAACGGCTACCACGGCGACACCTTCGGCGCGATGTCGCTGTGCGACCCGGTCACAGGGATGCACCACCTCTTCGGCGATGCCCTGCCGCAACAGTTATTCGCACCGGCCCCGGACTGCGGCTTTGACGCGCCCTGCTCCGATACCGATTTCGAGGGCATGCGCACACTGGTCGAACAGCACCACCAGACGATCGCCGCGATCATCGTCGAACCGGTCGTCCAGGGCGCCGGTGGCATGCGTTTTTACTCGCCGCAGTACCTGGTGAGACTGCGCGCACTGTGCGATGAATACGGGCTGCTGCTGATTTACGATGAAATTGCCACCGGGTTCGGGCGCACCGGCAAGCTGTTCGCATTGGAGCACGCCGGGGTGACACCGGATATCCTCTGCCTGGGCAAGGCCCTGACCGGCGGCTATATGACCCTGGCGGCCACCCTGTGCACGGCCGACGTGGCGCGGGTCATCAGCGAGAGCGAAGCCGGCGCCTTCATGCACGGCCCGACCTTCATGGCTAACCCGCTGGCCTGCGCCACGGCGCTGACGAGCATCGATCTGCTCGTCCATTCACCCTGGCAGGCCCGGGTTGAGCGCCTGGCATCAGAACTGGCTGCGGGACTGGCGCCGGCCGCCGACCTGCCCCAGGTTGCCGATGTCCGCGTGCTGGGGGCCATCGGGGTGATCGAACTGCACGAGGCAGTCGACATGAAGCAGGTCCAGCCGCAATTTGTCGAACGCGGCGTGTGGGTACGCCCGTTCGGTCGCCTGGTCTACGTCATGCCGCCATTTGTGATGGACACCGCGGACGTGGCAGCGCTCACCGCCGCGATGGTGGACGTGGTCAGCCAGCTGTAGGCGCTCGCCGGCCATGTGCCGGTGCGTCGCATGTACAAACCCCGGCTGCTCCCCTATAGTGAACGCCCAGCACCCCGGCCAGGACACTCCCTGACGCTCAATGTCGATTCGGCAACAATCTCCGCTGCAGCGCAAGTTGTACGACATTATCTTCGGCACCGAGACCACGACGGGCAAGTGGTTCGATATCCTGCTGATCGTACTCATCGCCACCAGCGTTGCCGTCGTGATGCTCGACTCCATCCCGCAGTGGCACGAACAATACGGCACCACATTTATCTCGCTCGAGTGGATATTTACCGGCCTGTTCACGATCGAGTACCTCGTGCGCATCTGGTGCGCGCCCAATCGCAAGGGCTACATGCTCAGCGTGTACGGTATCGTCG
>CAYGOX010000181.1:5741-6236 GCA_964351485.1 uncultured Halioglobus sp. | reverse complement strand
CCTGTCGCTGATCGTGCCGCAAACCGCACCGCTGCTGATCATCCGCCTGCTGCGGATCTTGCGGATATTTCGGGTCTTGCGCCTGCTGTACATGCTGCAGGAGGCCAACCAGCTGGCCGGGGCACTGCGGCGCTCGGCGAGAAAAGTCTTTGTGTTTTTCTCGATGGTCATGATTATCACGACCATCTTCGGCTGCCTGTTGTATGTCGTCGAGGGGCCGGCAAACGGTTTCGACAACATCCCCAAGAGCATCTACTGGGCGATCGTCACCATTACCACAGTGGGCTACGGTGACATCGTACCGCTGACCCCCCTGGGCCGGACCATCTCCTCGGTCGGCATGCTCATCGGCTACGCCGTGATCGCGGTACCCACGGGCATTATCACCGCCGAGCTGACGCTCGGACAGCAACGCGACCAGGCGCGCGACCGGGCCGAGGCGCGCAACTGCACCACCTGCGCCAGCGTCGAACACGACCGCGAGGCACACTACTG
>CAYGOX010000181.1:0-5731 GCA_964351485.1 uncultured Halioglobus sp. | reverse complement strand
CGACCGGGGCACGCCCCCAACCAGTAATCGCTCCGCCGGCGACGGTGGTATACTGCGCGCCCTATCAGCGCAGAGAACAGATCGACGGTCAGCATGACCCAGCCACTATTTTCCTATCGCAAGCACTGGGCCGAATGTCTCGGCCCCGCGCCGCAACTGCCCATGACCCGTGCAGAAATGGATGCGCTGGGCTGGGACAGCTGCGATGTGATTATCGTGACGGGCGATGCCTACGTGGATCACCCCAGCTTCGGCATGGCCGTCATCGGGCGCGTGCTCGAGGCGCAGGGTTTCCGGGTCGGGATCATCGCACAACCTGACTGGCGCAGCGCCGACGCTTTCAAGGCACTGGGGCGCCCGAACCTGTTCTTCGGCGTGTCAGCGGGCAACATGGATTCGATGATCAATCGCTACACTGCCGACCGCAAGCGCCGCAACGACGATGCCTACACGCCCGGCAACACCGGCGACAAGCGCCCTGATCGCGCCGTGATCGTCTACAGCCAGCGCGTGCGCGAGGCCTACCGGGATGTACCCCTGGTCATCGGAAGCATCGAAGCCAGCCTGCGCCGGATCGCACACTACGACTACTGGAGCGACAAGGTTCGTCGCTCGATCCTGCTCGACAGCAAGGCCGACCTGCTGCTGTACGGCAACGCCGAACGCGCCATCGTCGATGTCGCTCATCGCCTGGCGGGCGGCGAATCCATCCAGACAATTCGCGATCTGCGCGGGACCGCGTTCGTCCGCAAGCGCATACCGGACAACTGGCGGGTCACCGATTCGTCCACCCTGGACATCATCGACCGCTCCAGCCCCCCGCCAGCGCCGGCCAATCCCTACTCGACGCCGGCTGCATCAGACTGCGATACCGTCACAGCGGAAGAATCGCAAACCCAAACAGTGCGCATTGTCGAAGCGCCCGCAGCGGCAAACACCGTCATTCGCCTGCCGGCGTACGAGGCCGTGGCAAAGGACGCTGCGCTGTACGCCCATGCCTCGCGCATCCTGCACAAGGAAACCAACCCACACAATGCGCGGCCGCTGGTGCAGGCCCATGGCAACCGCGAGGTCTGGCTGAATCCCCCGCCCCTGCCGCTGGAGACCGACGAGCTGGACAACGTGTTCGAACTGCCGTATTCGCGGCGACCACACGACAGCTACGGCGACGCGAGCATTCCGGCATTCGAAATGATCCGGCACTCGGTGAACATCATGCGCGGCTCTTTTCGTGGCTGTATGTGCTGTTACATTACCGAACACGAAGGCCCCATCATCCAGAACGGCTCTGAATCCTCGATCCTGCGCGAGATAGAACAGATCCGCGATACCTCCGACGCGTTTACCGGCGTCATCTCCGACCTCGGCGGACCTACTGCCAACATGTGGCGGGTCGCATGCAAAAGCCGGACTATCGAGGCGCAGTGTCGCAAACTGAGCTGCGTCTTTCCCGGTATCTGCAAAAACCTGGATACCGACCAGACGCCACTCATCCATCTCTACCGCAAGGCGCGCGCCCTGCCCGGCATCAAGAAAGTACTGATCGCCGCGGGCCTCCGCTACGACCGCGCGGTGGAGACGCCCGAGTACGTCGAGGAACTGGTCACCCATCACGTCGGTGGCTACCTCAAGATTGCGCCGGAACACACCGAGAGCGGGCCGCTGCAACTGATGATGAAGCCGGGGATGGGCGCCTACGATCGCTTCAAGGCCATGTTCGACAAGTATTCGCAGGCCGCCAACAAGAAGCAGTACCTGATCCCCTATTTCATCGCCGCCCATCCGGGCACCACCGACGAGGACATGGTCGCACTCGCGCTCTGGCTCAAACGCAACAAATTCCGCGCCGACCAGGTGCAGAGCTTTTACCCGTCACCGATGGCCACCGCGACCGCCATGTATTACAGCGGTAAAAATCCGCTGCACCGGGTGACGCGCGACAGCGAAACTGTCTCGCGGGTGACCGGCCTGTCGCAGCGCAAGCTGCACAAGGCCTTCCTGCGCTACCACGACCCCGAGAACTGGCCGTTACTGCTCAAGGCCTTGAAGCGCATGCGCAAGGCGCGACTGATCGGAAACGGCAAACAACGCCTGGTCCCCCCGCGCCAGCCGGCCAAACGGCACGCGGTGGTTCGACCCGATGACACAACCCGCTTCAGGACGCAGCACAGCCGCGCCGAGCGCGGCGATCGACAACCGGGACGCCCGCGATCGCGGCGCTAAACCTGCATTACCCGACACAGGAATGATTACATGAACCACCGCGCTATCACGCTCTTTTCGACGCTGTTACTGTTACTGCTGACCACGCAGGCTGTGCAAAGTGCTCCACCTGTTGTCAACGAGGTGTTGCCAGCGCTGGAGATCAAAGAGATCGGCGAGGTAGTGCTGGGCGATGACGACTTTTCCTTCCGGCCCTGGCACTCGGACGCAGGCCCAGGCAGCGTCCACGTGATCCAGTACCTGGCCGCTACACGCAGTGCCAGCGAGGTATTCCAGCCCTTTACCGATCGACTGGCAGCGCTCTACGAACCGGGCATCATCGGCGTCACCAGCATCATCAATCTCAAGGCGGCGCTGTGGGGCACATCGGGTTTTGTGCTATCTGAAGTCAAGAAGAACAAGCGCAAGCACCCGGAGTCCACAATCGTGATCGACAAGAACGGAACCGGCAGGCAGACATGGGGATTCGAAAAGAAAGGAGCAGCACTGGTGATAGTGGACAAATCATCGGTCGTGCGGTTCTTCGCCACCGCCGCGCTGACCAACGCACAGCTGGACGAGGCCGCGGCCCTGGTAGAGCAACTGTACAATGAGTAAGCGCGCCCTGCTGCCCGTTGCCGTACTCATTGCCGGTTCTGCGCTGGCCTACCTGATCGCCACCAACAAACCGGTCATTGAGGCTGAGCCTTACCAGCGCATTCCCCCGATAGTACGCGTTATCAAGGTGCACTCCGGTAGCGAGTACCTCAGTGTGAGCTCGCAGGGCACTGTCGCGCCCGGCACCCAGAGCGAACTGATCCCCGAGGTATCAGGCAGGGTGACCTGGGTATCACCGGCCCTGGTGGCTGGCGGCTCATTCGCCACCGGCGACCCGCTGCTGCGAATCGACGACGCCGACTATCGCAACCAGCACTCGCGCAGCGAAGCCGCCCTGCGCCGCGCCGAAGTGGAACAGCAGCACGCGCTGGCCGAACTGGCGCGCCTGCGCAGTCTGCAAAAACGGAGCCTGGCCAGCGAGCAGCAGGTAGACGATGCACAGCGCGTCGCCCGCGTTGCCGAAGCCAACCTGAAAGATGCCGCCGCCAGCCTGGACCAGGCACGGCGCGATCTGGCCCGCACAGAACTCACCGCGCCGTTCACCGGGTTGGTACGCGAAGAGCAGGTGGACCTCGGCCAGTTCGTCACCCGCGGTCAGCGCATCGCCACGATCTACGCCACTGACTTTGTCGAGGTGCGCCTGCCGATATCGGCACACCAGTTGGGTTTCCTCGGCCTGCCCATCAACACCCGTGGCGCCATCGCCGATGATTTGGCGCCGCCGGTCACCATCAGCGCCGAGTTTGGCGATTCGCAACTGTTCTGGGATGCGAAGCTGGTCCGCCTTGAAGCGGTGATCGACGAACGCTCGCGCATGCTCTATGGCGTGGCACGACTGGAACTGGAAGACGACCCGACCAGCCCGATGCTGCCGGTGGGACTCTTTGTACAGGCCGATATCCGCGGCAGCCTCGTGGAGGATGTGTTCCGGCTGCCGCGCTCTGCGCTGCGCGATGACAACCAGGTGCTGGTAGTCGACAGCGAGAATCGCCTGAACTTCCGCCAGATCAGCCCGCTGCGGCTCGAGCACGACGACGTGCTGGTTCGCGCCGGACTGACCGACGGAGAACTCGTCTCTGTCTCCCCGCTGCAGACGGTGGTCGACGGGATGCATGTGAAGCCGGTCCTGGACGAGGGTCTGTAAGCTTTGAAACGCCTGATCGCCTGGTTCGTCCACAACCCCGTTGCGACGAACCTGCTCATGCTGATTCTGGTGGTTGGCGGCCTGCTGTCCCTGCCGCTGATTCACCAGGAAGAATTCCCGACGCTGGACGTCGACGCCGTCAACATCAACGTCACCTACCTCGGCGCCGCACCCACCGAGGTCGAAACCTCCGTCTGCGTCCGTATCGAGGAAGCCATCGAGGGCACCGAGGGCATCGACAGCATTTCCTCGGTCGCATCGGAGGGCATGTGTTCGGTCACCGCGGAGCTGGTCGTCGGGGTCGACAAAACCAAGGTCGCCAACGACATCAAGAGCAAGGTCGACGCTATCGACTCTTTCCCGGCAGAGACCGAACAACCGGTAACCGCCGAGGTCAGCCTCATCGGGACGGTGCTGCAGATTGCCATCTCCGGCGCCACGGATGAGCGCACTCTTAAGGTGATCGGGCAATCCATGCGCGACGATATCGCCGCCCTGCCCGGCGTTTCACAGGTTGAATTGCAGTTCGCACGCCCCTACGAAATCGCGATCGAAGTTTCGGAGCAGACGCTGCGCCGGCACGGGCTGACGCTCGCGACCATCGGGCGGGCCATTGAGCGCAGCTCGCTGGATGTACCGGGCGGTTCGCTGCGCACGCAGAGCGGCGAAATCCTGCTGCGCACGCGCGGCCAGGCCTACACGGCGCAGGAGTTCGAGGATATCGTTATCCTGACGCGGACCGACGGCACCAGCGTGACGCTGGGAGAAATCGCGCGCGTCAATGACGGCTTTGAGGATTCCGATCTGCTGGCCCGTCTCGATGGCGAACCGGCCGTCGCGCTCAAGGTCTCACGCGTGGGCGAAGAAGACGTCTTGCAGATCGCGCGCGAGGTCAAGGACTACCTCGCGGAAATCGATCCGCAACTGCCCGAGGGCATTCACGTCCATATCTGGCAGGATGAATCGCAGGATCTGGTGGACCGGCTCGACGTGCTGGCCAAGAACGCCCGTAGCGGACTACTGCTCGTGCTGCTGGTGCTGACGTTATTTCTGCGCTTCAGGCTGGCTGTCTGGGTCGCTGCCGGCATCCCCGTGGCACTTCTGGGTACTGTGTCGCTGTTCCCCGCCACCGGGATCGCGATCAGCACAATTTCGGTCATGGCGTTCCTCCTGGTGCTCGGTATCCTGGTCGACGATGCCATCGTCGTCGGTGAACGCATCTACAGCCATGAGCAACAGGGCAAGTCGCGCATGACGGCGGCCGTAGACGGCACGTCGGAAGTCTCGCTGCCGGTGATTTTCGGGGTACTGACCACGATGGCCACCTTCATACCGGTGATTTCGATACCCGGTCCGATGGGCGCCTTCTACGAACCGCTCGGTTATACAGTCATGCTGGCCCTGGCCTTCAGCGTCATCGAGTCGCAACTGATTCTGCCCATGCACCTGGCACACCGGCGCCCGGAAAGCGAACCGGGCGAAAACCGCCTGATGAGCGGCTGGCTCGCGCTGCAGGACAAGGTGTCGACCTCTCTTCAGCGCCTGGCAACCGATGTCTACCAGCCTGCGGTAGTGTGGGCGCTGCGCTGGCGTTATCTCACCATTGCCAGCGGTGTCGCCACGCTGATCATTACGCTGTCGTTGTTTGTCGGCGGCCACATCCAGTTCCAGTTTTTCCCGTCGATCGAAGGCACACACCTGTACGCGACACTGACGATGCCCGAGGTCACTCCGATTGAGCGGACCGCCGAGGCGGTGGAACGCCTT
>CAYGOX010000180.1:0-8085 GCA_964351485.1 uncultured Halioglobus sp. | reverse complement strand
GTTACTGCTCGAAGCGATAGGTGAGGTTGATGCCGACTTCGCGCGGGCGAATCACATTCTGGAAGTAGCGACGCAGCGTAAAATCGCCAACCTCGCCGATCAGGCCGCGGTCGCGGCGCACGCCGGTGATCGCGTACTTGTCGAACACATTGTTGCCGTAGAGCTGGAGGGTCAGGTTGTCTTTCTCCCAGCTTGCGGCGACGTTGTGGACCGCGAAACCATCCAGCGCTTCACCGTTGGCGCGCTCGCCGATCTTGGTGAGCACGTCGCTGTTGGCAGTCATGGACCAGTCGAGGTCGACAGAGGCACCGTCGCTCAGGTCAAAGCCGTAGCTCGCACCAAGGAACACGGTGTGTTCCGGTGAGCCCGGCAGGCGATCGCCGTCGAAGACGGTTTCACCTTCCAATGAGCCTTCCACGGTTTCTGACAGCTCTGCGCGGTTCCAGGAGTAGGTACCCATGATCATCAGGTTCGGGGTGATGTTGTATTCACCGGCCAGTTCAAAACCGTAGGTCTCGGCCTTGCTCACGTTGGACGTGATGGGCTGGCCACCGTTCGCGGTAAACGTCCCGATCTGCGTGTCGTCCCACTCCATGTAGTAGATCGACGCGTTGAAGATGCCGTTACCCGGCTGAGATTTGATACCGATCTCGTGGTTGAGGACGGTGTCCGGTGTGAAGCTCACCTCGTTGGGCAGTGCACACACGTTCTGGACGTTCGGGTCGACCGGATCCGGACAGGGCGCTACAGCGTTGACACCACCGAGGCGGAAGCCTTCGCCGATCTCTGCGTAGACCAGTGTATCGTCATCAATCTGGTAGGACGTGTTGATCTTGAAGAACTCGTCGCTGTCGTCGGTTTCCGGCATCTGTGTGTTAATGATGAGAGAATCCGGTGCCTCACCGAGGAATACGGTGTCAAACAGCGGCAGCGCCAGGCCAGTTACCACTTCGTCGTCGAACTCGAAGTAACGGGCGCCGACCTTCACTTCCCAGCGGTCGGTGATTTCATAGGTGATCTCACCGAAGATGCCCAGCTCTGTGATTTCTTGGTCCAGCGCGAAATAGTACTCGAGCGAGTCGGGTCGCAGCTGGACACCGCCAAACTCGTCAACCGCGAACTGGTCGAAGCCGGGGGTGAATTCCTGCGAGAGTGAGCTGAGCTCGAATTCGCGATAGAAGGCACCCACGATCCAGTTGAACGGACCTTCGTTGTTGGAAACCAGGCGCACTTCCTGTGTGAAGGTCTCTTCGGAGGCGTCTTCACGCGTGAAGGCAGCAAAGTTGGGGAAGGCTTCGTAACCGTACTCGAAGGTCAGCAGGAGGTCGGTCTGGTCACGCTGGCCGTCTTCCTTGTACTCAGAAAAGCCGGTAGCCGAGGTCAGTTCGGCAAAGCCAAGGTCCGCTACAAGTTCGAGGCTGTACAGCTCATTCTTGCGGTCCTTCGGTTCCTCGAAGCGGTGTGCGGATTCGTACTTACCGGTACCGAACGCCGCTTCGTGGTTGATCTGGCGTCCGCCGATCTCCTGGTCCTGCAGCATGTAGGCCAGTGTGATATCGAAAATTTCACCGGTGTAGCGCAGCGCGGCACGGCCGAACCAGGTGTTCACCGAGTTGGCGTCTTCCTTGGAGTACAGGTTGGCGTTGCGTGCAGACAGGTCGCTGAAATCGGGCTGCGGGTTGGAGACACCGGCTTCGCGAACCAGGAAGTTGTAGTCGATGAAACCGGGGTCATCCTCGTGGTCGATCACCGCGCGGAAGGCGAGCTTGTCTTCAACCACCGGTATGTTCAGAGTGATGCCGCCGCCGTAGCCGATCGATTCGGAGTGTGCCAGGTGATAGCCGTTGGCGCGTACTTCCAGTGTGGTTTCATCTGATTGCGGCTTGTTGGGGATATAGCGCACTGCACCGCCGAGCGTGCCCGCACCGTAGATGGTGCCCTGCGGCCCGATGAGCACTTCCACCCGCTCCAGGTCGACCAGGCGGAAATCTGCGTACAGCGGAATTTCGCCATAGTAGACGGCAACTGTGTCGCCGCCACCGTTCTCGCCGTCGGGCGAGTCAACCGAGTCGACGTTCAGGCCGCGCACCGTCAGGATGTTGCCTGACCGGGGGCCCTGGTCGACCAGGGTCAGACCCGGCACACGACGAGCGATATCAGACAGGTTGGAGATGCGCTCTCGCTCGATGGTGCTGCCGCCCAGGGCGGCGATGTTCATCGGGATGTCCTGCACACCCTCGGCCCGGCGGGTCGCGGTCACAATCACCTCTTCGCGCATCAGCGGCCCGGTGTTTGTGCTCTGCGCCATGGCGTAGCCGGAAAAAAGCGTTGTCGCAATGGCAGCCGACAGCGCGCTGGTCTGGAACTTCGGTAGTTGCTTCATGATCTTCCCTAGTCGTTTGCGGAATGGCTGCGTTGACTTGCAGTAGTGCGGTGAAGCTCTGCATCCCTGTCGAGCGAGCAGCCTGTTTGTGACGGTGTCCCTTCGGCTTCCCTGGCAATGAGAGGCCCACCTTTATTTACCCACCCCAATTTACCATCGTTCAAGGTCGACGGCCTACGCTCGAAGTTGCGCAAAATTACCGTTTGATCGGCGCACTTAGCGGCAAATTGTGGGGAAATTCCTAAAAAGAATGTCGTGTTAGAACAGCACCCGGGTGCGCAGGGTTCCCTCGACCGAGGCGAGCTTCTGCAGGGCCAGATCGCTGTATTCGGCATCGATATCGATGACCACGTAACCGACGGTTTCGTTGGTCTGGAGGTACTGCGCGGAAATGTTGATGTTGTTGTCCGAGAACACCTGGTTGATCGCGCTCATCACACCGGGCACGTTGCGGTGGATATGCAGCAGGCGGTGGCTGCCGGCGTGTTCGGGCAGGGCGACTTCGGGGAAATTGACCGAGGAAATCGACGTGCCGTTGTCGCTGTACCTGGCCAGCTTTTCCGCTACCTCGACCCCGATATTCTCCTGCGCCTCCATGGTGCTGCCCCCGATATGGGGTGTGAGAAAGGTATTGTCGAACTGGCGCAGGGGCGAAATGAACTCGTCGTCGTTGGAGCGCGGCTCCTCAGGGAACACGTCGATAGCGGCGCCGGCGAGGTGTTCGTCAGCCAGCGCGTTGGCCAGCGCGTCGATGTCCACGACTGTACCGCGCGAGGCGTTGATCAGGATGCTGCCGGGGCGCATCCGGGCCAGCTCATCGGCACCGATCATGTTGCGCGTGCCGGGATTCTCCGGCACGTGCAGGCTGACCACGTCGGCGTCCGCCAGCAGGTCCGGCAGGTGCGCGACCTGCCGGGCGTTGCCCAGCGGCAGCTTGGTATTGATGTCGTAGAACCGGACTTCCATGCCCAGGCTCTCGGCCAGCACGCCAAGCTGCATACCGATGTTGCCGTAGCCGATGATGCCCAGCGTTTTCCCGCGGATTTCGAAGGCGTTGGCCGCGGACTTGAGCCAGACGCCCCGGTGTGCGGCGGCGTTTTTCTCGGCGACACCGCGCAATAGCAGGATCGATTCGGCCAGCACCAGTTCGGCGACACTGCGCGTATTGGAGTAGGGCGCATTGAAAACGACGACACCTTTTTCGGTTGCCGCCTGCAGGTCGACCTGATTGGTGCCGATGCAGAAACACCCGATGGCCACGAGCTTCTCCGCGGCCGACAGGACCTCGCGCGTCAGCTGGGTGCGCGAGCGGATCCCGACGAAGTGCGCCTGGGCGATGGCTTTTTTCAGCTCGTCTTCGGGCAGCGCCCGGGGGTGGGTCTGGATGTTGGTGTACCCGGCTTTTTGCAGAGTCTCCTCGGCCGAGAGGTGGATACCTTCGAGCAGCAGAAACCGGATCTTGTCCTTGGGCAGGGATTGTTGCGCCATGGCGGGGAAACTCCTGGGAGCGCGGTAAGGGCGTCAGCGGGTGCCGTCAAAAAAGGCGCGTATGGTACCATACGCGCCCCCTCCATCAGTGCCCTGTGAAAATTACCTAGGAGTTGTCCGTGCCGAGGCTTGATGCGTCCCATTCTTCGTCGTTGGCCGCGATTGTCGGCGAGGATCGCGTTCTACAGGACGAGGCGTCGCTGCTGCACTACGGTCGCGACTGGACGCGCGCGCATACGCCCAACCCAGCGGCGGTGATCCTGCCGGCAGACACTGCCCAGGTGCAGGCCGTTGTCCGGTACGCGCGAGCGCACGCGCTGGCGATCGTGCCTTCTGGCGGGCGCACCGGATTGAGCGGTGGCGCCGTCGCCGCCGCCGGTGAACTGGTGCTGGCGCTGGACCGGCTCGACACCATCACGGATTTCAATGCCGTGGACAGGACTGTGCGCTGTGGCGCCGGCGTGATTACCGAGCGGCTCCAGCAATACGCGCAGGAGCGCAACCTGTTCTACCCCGTCGACTTCGCCTCCAGCGGTTCCAGCCAGATCGGTGGCAACATCTCCACCAACGCGGGCGGTATCAAGGTGATCCGGCACGGTATGACGCGCGACTGGGTGGCCGGTCTGAAAGTCGTGACCGGCACAGGCGACCTGCTCGATCTCAACCGGGGCCTGACCAAGAACAACACCGGCTACGACCTGCGTCACCTGTTTATCGGTGCCGAAGGCACGCTGGGTGTGGTGGTGGAGGCCACCATGCGGCTTGCCCGTCCGCCGGCCAATACCCAGGTAATGGTGCTGGGTGTACCCGATATGCCCTCGATCATGTCTGTACTGGCCGAGTGCCAGGCGTCGCTGGACCTGCAGGCCTTCGAGTTTTTTTCCGAGCTCGCGCTGCAAAAAGTGGTGGCGCACCAGTCCCTGCAGCGTCCGTTCGAGACCGCTACCCCCTACTATGCACTGGTGGAGTACGACTGCGCTTCAGAGGAGGTCGTGGAGCATGCGCTGGCGCTGTTCGAGCGCTGTGTCGAGGCGGGCTGGGTGTACGACGGCGTGATCAGCCAGAGCGTGACTCAGGCGCAAAACCTCTGGCGCCTGCGCGAGGATATTTCAGAAACGATTTCGCGCTGGACACCGTACAAGAACGATATCTCCACGCTCACTTCCCAGGTGCCGGATTTTCTTACCGAGGTGGAAGCCGTTGTGACCGCGCAGTACCCGGAGTTCGAGATTGTCTGGTTCGGTCATATCGGCGACGGCAATGTCCATCTCAATGTGCTCAAGCCCGACAGCCTGTCGCAGGTGGAATTCCAGGCGCGCTGTGGCCGTGTTAGCGAATGGGTATTCGAGATCGTGCAGCGATTCGGCGGTAGTGTCTCAGCCGAACACGGTATCGGTCTGTTGAAAAAGGATTACCTGCACTACAGCCGCTCGGAACAGGAAATCGCCTTTATGCGGCAGATCAAGGCCGCGTTCGACCCGGACGGCATCATGAACCCGGGGAAAGTGCTCTAGCGGCGCGCCCCGCTAGCAGGCGCGGAGGGTTTTCACCCCGTCGGCGGTGCCCAGCAGTAACAGGTCTGCCGGCTTGTGGGCGAAGAGGCCGTTGGTGACGACCCCGGTGATGTTGTTGATCTTCTCTTCAATTGTCAGCGGCTGCGGGATGCTGAAATTGTGGACGTCCAGGATCACGTTGCCGTTGTCGGTTACCACACCCTCGCGGTAGACCGGGTCGCCGCCGAGCTTGACCAGTTCACGCGCCACGTGGCTGCGCGCCATGGGAATGACTTCGACCGGCAGCGGGAACGCACCCAGCGTGTGCACCAGCTTGCTTTCGTCGGCGATACAGATGAATTCACGCGCTACGGCAGTGACGATTTTCTCGCGCGTGAGGGCCGCGCCGCCGCCCTTGATCAGCTGCAGTGCGTGATTGCTCTCGTCGGCGCCGTCGATATAAAAGTCGACCTTGTCGACGGTGTTGAGTTCGTAGACCGGAATGCCGTGCCCGCGCAGGCGCTCGGCGGACGCCTCGGAACTGGCGACGGTGGCGCTGATCAGTCCCTTGATGGGCGCGAGACAGTCGATGAACAGGTTGGCGGTGGACCCGGTTCCGATGCCCAGGACAGTATCGTTTTCGAGTTTGGGCTTGATGTAGGCCAGCGCCGCTTCGGCGACAGCCTGCTTGAGTTCGTCCTGTGTCATGTTTGGGTCCCGGGCAGAGGCGGCGTGGTGCAGTATAAAGTAGCGCCGGACATTGATCACCCGGTCCGCCGATATTGTTTGCGGCTGTAAAGCGCGCAACGCTGCATTACCATAGCGCTATCGCGTTCCGGCACAGGAAAAGCCCGCCATGCCCCAGTCCTACATCAAGCGTATTCTCGACGCCCGCGTCTACGACGTCGCGCGCGAAACGCCGGTGCACGCGGCCGACCTGCTGACGCGCCGGCTCGGCAACCGGGTCTGGCTTAAGCGTGAAGACCTGCAGCCGGTGTTCTCGTTCAAACTGCGCGGTGCCTACTGCAAGATGTCCCGCCTGAGCGAGGCGCAACGCGAGCGCGGTGTGGTCGCGGCGTCGGCGGGCAACCACGCCCAGGGTGTTGCGATGGCGGCGCAGCGTCTGCACATTCGCGCGACCATTGTCATGCCGCGCACCACGCCGCAGATCAAGGTGGACGCGGTGCGGGCGCTGGGCGCGAAGGTCGTGCTGCACGGCGACTCCTTCGACGAGGCCGCGGTGCGGGCGCGCGAACTGGAACAGGACAAGGGGCTGACCTTCGTTCACCCCTTCGACGACCCCGACGTGATTGCCGGTCAGGGCACGATCGGCATGGAAATCGTGCGACAGCAGCCGCGGCCGCTGGACGCTCTGTTCGTTCCGGTTGGCGGTGGCGGCTTGCTCGCCGGCGTGGCGGCCTATGTGAAGTACGTGTGGCCGAAAACCCGGCTGATTGGGGTGGAGCCCGAGGACGCTGCCTGCCTGGCGCTGGCACTGGCGCGGGGTCGCCGTGACACCCTGTCCGAGGTCGGCCTGTTTGCCGATGGCTGCGCCGTTGCGCAGGTGGGCAAGGAGCCTTTCCGCATTGTGCGCGACCTGGTCAGCGAGGTGATTACCGTTTCCACCGATGAGATGTGTGCCGCGATCAAGGACATATTCGAAGATACGCGCAGTATCGCCGAGCCGGCCGGTGCACTCGCGCTGGCGGGATTGAAGAAGTACGTCGAGCGTACGGGTGTGACCGACCGCGACCTGCTGGCGATTGTGAGCGGCGCCAATACCAACTTTGATCGCTTGCGCTATATCTCGGAGCGCACCGAAATTGGCGAGCATCGCGAGGCGGTTATCAGTGTGACAGTGCCAGAGCGCCCCGGTGCTTTCAAACAGTTTTGTAGCGCCCTTGGGCGGCGCAATATCACCGAGTTCAATTACCGCTATGCCGATGCTGATTCAGCACAAGTTTTCGTGGGCCTGTCGGTGACACCGGGGGGGGAAGACCTTACGGAACTGCTTGCCGACCTGCGCGAGCGCGGTTACACCACCGAGGATATGACCGATAACGAAGTCGCCAAGCTACACATCCGCTACATGGTTGGCGGGCACTCCCCGCCCGATATGCAGCAGGAACTGGTGTATCGCGTGGAATTTCCCGAGCGCCCCGGAGCGCTGCTGAAATTCCTGTCCGGGCTGGGTCAGCGCTGGAATATCTCGATGTTCCATTACCGTAATCACGGCGCTGCATTCGGACGGATTCTGGTGGGCATTCAGGCGCCCGCCAGCGAGCGCAAGTCGTTTGAAAAGGTACTCGACGGCATCAATTTTCCCTATTCGGAGGAAACCGATAATCGAGCGTACCAACTGTACCTCGGTCGCACTTCGAAAAAAGCGTGAAAACCAGTCCCCGCGCGGCTTTCAGGGGTTTTCTTTTGCTCGGGGTTGGGCTACCATCCCCGGAAATTGACGGCAGCCCCAGAATAACAACAGCAGTAATTGAAAAGGGTGTCCGCTTGGATGCGAGCCACCTCTATTAACGTAGTGAGAGAAACCAGTGAAGCGTAAACCTGATATCGTGCTGATACTCGCGGCGGCCTTTGTTTTGGGCGTGCTGGTGACAGTGCTTCTGCCATTGGCCTCGAACCATTCGGTGGCTGATCCGGTATCCGAACTTCATGCGGGCGTGCCTGTCACGCAGTACTAGTCGCCCTGGCAATCGTACAGGG
>CAYGOX010000179.1:2122-8114 GCA_964351485.1 uncultured Halioglobus sp. | reverse complement strand
CTACGGCCTGCACCTGATACTGCAGGCCCTGGGCTGCGCCACCCACTACAGTGATCCCATTGCCGTCCTCAATCTCGACCCGGTGGTCGAACGGCTGCGGGAAAATATTCGCGACCCGCAATACATCAAGGAGCTGGCGCGCCGGCTGCTGCTGGACAACCCGCACCGTGTCACCCTGACCCTGGCGCCCGACGCCGGGCTCTCACAGCGGCGCGCAACCGAGGAAACCGAGCGGCTCGCCGCCATGGCCACATCGATGACCGCCGAGGATCGCGAGGCAGTGAAACACCTTGCGGTAGCCCTGCAGGAGCGCCAGGCGCAGGTCGATGACGACAGCGTCCTGCCCCGGGTCGAGCTGACCGACGTGCCCGCCGACATCCCCGAGCCTGGCTACCAGCACATCACCGGCAAGGGGCCCGAGACGACCGCCTACGCCCAGGGCACCAACGGCCTGGTGTACCAGCAGGCCATCATGCAACTGCCGCAGATGGACGACGACACCCTCAGCCTGCTGCCGCTGTACACCAGTTTCCTCACCGAGGTCGGTCTGGGTGAGCAGGACTACCTGACCGTCGCACAACGACAGTCGGCCACCGTGGGCGGCATCAGCAGCTACACCAGCATGCGCGGCACGATCGACAACGAGCAATCTGTCAGCGGCTTTCTCACGCTGAGCGCGAAAGCGCTGCTGCGCAACAGCCAGGCCCAGTGCGACCTGATGGTAGACACCGCCTGTTCAGCGCGCTTTAACGAGCGCGGCCGCCTGCGCGAACTGGTCAGCCAGCAACGGGCGCGGCGCGACCAGTCGATCACCGGCAACGGACACGGCCTGGCCATGGCCGCCGCCTGCGCGGGTATGAGCCCCCTCGCCCAGCTGCAGCACCGTCACTCCGGCCTGGTCGGCATTGCCGAGCTGCGCCGCCGCGACGACGCGTTGCGCGAACCGGCCGCGCTGGATGCGTTCTGCGAACAGCTCCAGGCGCTGCACGAACAGCTGCGCGAACAACCTCGCCAGCTGTTGTGCGTTGCAGACCCGGAACACGTGCAGGATGTGGCGCAATACGCTATCGACCGCTGGGACAAAGTGCCTGCCGGCGCCGCGGGAGACGCGCTGACGCGCGCTGCCGTTCGCGAAGCGCGGCGAGAGGTCTGGGTTACCAACACCCAGGTCAATTTCTGCGCCAGGGCCTATCACACCGTGCCGGTGGAACATCCCGACGCGGCGGCACTGACCGTGCTGGGCGGTTTCCTGCGCAACGGCTTCCTGCACCGCGCCATTCGTGAACAGGGTGGCGCCTACGGCGGCGGCGCTTCGCAGGATTCCAGCATCGCCGCCTTCCGCTTCTACTCCTACCGCGATCCGCGCTTTGGTGACACCCTCGCCGACTTCGACGCGTCCGTCGAGTGGATGCTGTCCACCGACCACGGCTATCAGGGTCTCGAAGAGGCGATACTGGGCGTCATCGGCAGCCTCGACAAACCCAGCTCACCGGCAACCGAAGCCAAGCAACATTTCCACAACCGGTTGTTCGGCCGGGATCACGCGCAGCGCCAGCGTTTTCGCCAGCGCATCCTGGGCGTGACGCTGGATGACCTGGCCCGCGTCACCGCGACCTACCTCAAGCCCGAGCAGGCCAGCACCGCCGTAGTCACCAGCACCGCCGGCTTCGAGGCAAACCAGAAAGTGGTTGAGGCGCTATCGCTAACCCGAAGGGATCTCTGATCAAATATTCTTGACGTTTACTCCGATTGAGCGGACACGGCGCCAGCCCCACCCGGACGGGGCGTGCGAGGCCATGGATGGCCGAGCCCGAGCAGCCACGGATGGCGCTTTAGCGTCCCCGTCCGGGTGGGGCTGGTGCCGTGCCCGCGTGACCGAAGCAAAAAAAGGGAGGCATCAAATGCCCCCCCAACAGCAATCCGGACTAACGCCCAAAATCCTCAAAACATCTCATGCGGCATCCGCTTGTGACGTTTCGCGTGGCCCTTCTGCAGCATCTTGTCCATTTCGTCCTGCTGCGACGGCGAGAGCACAGCGTAGATCTGCGCCTGCGAACTGGTGCGCGCCACGATCATGCGGCTGGTGAGCTGGCCGATTTCATCGGCCGTCGCCTGCAATGAGCCCTCGTCCAGATTGCGACGCTGCGCGCTGAGCGACTCGCGCAATGCGCGTATGCGCTGCATATCGCCGTGCATTGCGCCGCGCGACTGTTCCAACACCGCACCGATCTCAGCCTGCTGTTGTTCAGTAAGGTCCAGCTTGCGCGTCATGCGTTCGAGCATGCGCTCCGGATGCATGCCGCGCTCAGGGGGCATCGCCCAACTGCTGGCCGCCAGGGTTACAGTCACCACCAGGGCTCCGAGGGCACCCAGCAGGATGCGGTAATTCAAAATCGCCATGATTAACACTCCTTCGATCGTTGATACGTCCCGCGACCGGCCCTGGCAGCGACGCTGCGCCAGCCGATTCGGTCACAGTGCCAGAATACGGCGGCAAGCGGTAAAGCTCAGCATCGCGGCTGTAAAGTTATGTTAAAAAAATCGCCCGCAGGTTAAGCCGGATGACATCGGCCACGGGCTTGTTCACACTAGGGTCGATGAAAGGCTGGAACAGGCAATGAACAACCGGATTCTCCTGATCGATGACGATCGGGAACTGTGTACACTGCTGGAGGATTTCCTGGTGCTGGAAGGCTTCAGCGTGGCGGCGGTGCACGACGGCGCCGAGGCCGTGGCACACCTCAAAGAAACGGGCTACGACGCGCTGGTGCTCGACATCATGTTGCCGGGCATGCAGGGCCTCGATGTGCTGCGCAGCGTGCGCCAGTTCACCGATACGCCGGTCGTCATGCTCACCGCGCGCGGTGAGGATACCGACCGCATCGTCGGGCTGGAACTGGGCGCCGATGACTACCTGCCCAAGCCCTGCAACCCCCGCGAACTCGCTGCGCGTTTGCGCGCGGTTCTGCGACGCGCCGGCGGCGACAACGCCAGGGCGAGTCGCACCGGCCGGCTGGACGTCGGACAAACCCGCCTCGACACGGCCGACCGATCCGCAACGCACGAGGGCGCCGACCTCGGCCTGACCAGCACCGAGTTCAATATCCTGCAGGTGCTGATGGCCAGCGCCGGCCAGGTCGTCGACAAGGACGTACTGAGCGAGCAGGCACTGGGACGCGGGCTGTCGGCCTATGATCGCAGCATTGACGTTCACATCAGCAAGATTCGCAAGAAGTTCGCCGGCGTGACGGGCGACAACCCCATTGTCAGCGTGCGCGGCCAGGGTTACCAGTTCACCGTATCGGGCACGCAGGACTGATCGTGCGACTGGGTAACAACCTGTTCCTGAAAATGTTCGTGGGCTTCTGGCTCACGACCATGATCATCGCCGGCAGCTGGCTCGTTATCTATCAGTACTTCGATGAACAGCCCGACGACACGGCCAGGCCACCCCCCGGCGAGCGCCGCATCCCCCACCGCTTCATGCTGCGCAGCATTTACGATTTGCAGAATGCCGACCGGAGCGAACTGCCCGGCGTGCTCACCGAGGCCAGTCGCGGGGGGCGTGTAGAACTCTATCTTTTGGACAATAGCGGCGCGGATTTTCTCGGGCGCGAGGTCTCGCCCCCGGTCGCCGATGCCGCACTACAGCTCGACGCCCACCGCCGCGGGTTTATCCGGGACAAGGGCAGCCGCTACATCGCGCACCGCATTTACCGCCGCGACCTGGGCGAACAGCGCGCCGTATTCGTCCTCAAACCACCGCCGTCAACGGTACTGGGCCTGCTCGGCGCCAGTCCCGCACTGCGACTGGCACTGGCGGTGGTGATCAGCGGGCTGGTCAGTTACATCCTTTCGCGCCTGCTCACCTCGCGACTGGCGCAGCTGCGTACGGCTTCGCGCCGACTCGCGCGCGGCGACCTCTCCACGCGAGCGCCGGTACGTGCGCGAGGCGGCGATGAAACCGACGAACTGGCCCGCGACTTCAACACTATGGCGGCGCAACTCCAGGAACGCATCCTGGCCCAGAAGCGGCTGCTGAGCGATGTCTCCCACGAGTTGCGATCACCCCTGGCACGCCTGCACGTTGCGCTCGCCCTGGCCCAGCAGGATCCCGGGGCCAGCGAGCGCCATCTGCAGCGCATCGAAACCGAGGCGGAACGACTCGAAGCGCTAATCGCGCAATTGCTCGAGAGCCAGGCCAGCGGCACCGACCACGAGGAACATATCGACCTTGTGGCCCTGCTGCAGGTGCTGGCGGAGGACACCCGCTTTGAGGGCAGCGCGCGCGGCGTCACCGTAGCGCTCGACAGCGACGTCGCCGAAGCCCTGGTGGCGACCACCGGTGACCTTCTGCGCAAGGCCTTCGACAATATCCTGCGCAACGCGCTGTCACACTCGCCCGACCACGCCGCGATCGCCGTGCACGTGGCCCAGACTGCAGACCATTACGACGTGACGATCCGCGACGAGGGCCCGGGTGTACCGTCCGAAGACCTCGAGCGCATTTTCGGTGAGTTCTACCGGGTCGATACCGCGCGGGCGCGGGAATCGGGCGGCTACGGCCTGGGGCTGGCGATCGCGCGCCGCGCCGTTACGCTGCACGGCGGCGAAATAACGGCCGAGAACTCCGGTTCGGGCCTCGCGGTGCACGTCCGCCTGCCCGCTGCAGGTGCGATAAACGGCGGGTGATTCCTGCCTCCACCGGAGGCTACAGGGGGCTTTAAATGGGCCGCTCACCCGAGCTAAACTCGCCTGCCCTGACCTTCACAACGCACGACAATGCTGGACATACGACCACTGGCCGGCGCCCTGGGCGCCGAAATTCACGGGCTGGACCTGACCGCCCCGCTGACCGATGCCGACTACGCCACCATCCGCCAATTGCTGGTGGAACACGAGGTGATTTTCTTCCGCGACCAGCCGGTTTCCCCGGCGCAGCACAAAGCGCTGGCCGAGAGCTTCGGCCCGCTGCAGCGCCACCCCGCCTACGCCACGGTCGAGGGCTACGACGAGATCACCATCCTGGAGAGCACGCCGGAAAAGCCCACCAAGATCGAGGCCTGGCACTCGGATATGACCTTTCGCGAACATCCGCCGATGGTCACCGTACTGCGTTCAGAAATTATCCCCGAGAAAGGCGGCGACACCCTGTGGTCGAGCATGACAGCGGCGTACGAGGGGCTGTCCCAACCGCTGCGCAAGATGCTGGACGGCCTGACCGCAGTCCACGATTTCTCCCACGGCTTTCGCGAGAGCCTGGCCGAACCGGGCGGTCGCGAGCGGCTCGCGGGCGCGGTCGCCGACAACCCGCCGGTGCGGCACCCGGTCATTCGCACGCACCCGGAGTCGGGCCGCAAGGTAATTTTCGTCAACTCGCTGTTCACCACGCACATCGAAGGTCTGCCACCGGCCGAGAGCCGGGCGATTCTGGCCTTCCTGTATGAACACGTGACAACGCCGGAATACACCTGTCGCTTCAAGTGGCAACCGGACTCCATCGCTATCTGGGACAATCGCAGCACGCAGCACAAGCCGGTGAACGACTACTTTCCCGCGCACCGCCGATTGCAGCGTTCCACCGTGGACGGTGACAGGCCGTTCTAGACGGCCGCAGCGGGCTCGTTACGGCACATCACCCTCGCGCACGCGCTCAATGTACTGCGCGATTTCGCGTTTGACCTCCGGTGCGAAGAGATACAGGCCAAGGATATTGGGCACGGCGATGAGGAAGACCATCGCGTCGGAGAAATCCAGCACCGCCGTGAGCTGGATCATGCAGCCCAGCGCGATGAACCCACAGAAAATCAGCTTGAACAGGTTCTGCATCGCGGCCCCTTCACCGAACAGGTAGGTCCAGCCCTTCAGGCCGTAGTACGACCAGGCCATCGCACTGGAAAAGGCAAACAGCAGCGCCGCCAGCGCCAGCGGGTACGGCGCCCAGCTGACGTGGTGGGCAAAGGCCGCGGAGGTCAGCTCGATGCCCTCGTAC
>CAYGOX010000179.1:1568-2112 GCA_964351485.1 uncultured Halioglobus sp. | reverse complement strand
TGCTCCATCAGGCCGTTGGGAAATGCCGTGGTGACAATCACGAGCGACGACAGCGTACAGATAAGCACCGTGTCGATGAACGGCTCGAGCAGTGACACCAGGCCCTCGGAGGCCGGATCATCGGTCTGCACCGCCGAATGGGCGATCGACGCCGAACCGATACCGGCCTCATTGGAAAACAGCGCGCGCTGGAAACCGACGATGAGGGCACCCACCATGCCGCCGGTCACGCTGTCCACGGCGAAAGCGTTATCCAGGATCAGTGCGATGGCGCCGGGCACCTGGTCGGCGCTCAGGATGATAATCACAAGACAGGACAGCACGTACAGCACCGCCATGAACGGGACCAATCGGGCCGCCACCGCCGCGATCGACTTGATGCCACCGATAATGACCAGTCCCACCGCCGTCGCCATGCCAAGGCCAAACAGCCAGCCTTTCCCGGCGAAGAAACTGGTCTCGCCACCGGTGATGGTCAGGAACTGTACATAGGCCTGGTTGGACTGGAACATGTTGCCGATACCCAGGCAGCCAATCACCAGCG
>CAYGOX010000179.1:0-1558 GCA_964351485.1 uncultured Halioglobus sp. | reverse complement strand
CCGAGCAGTTTGCCGCTGCGCACATGACCGCGTCGCGCGAGATAGTGCTCAAGGTAGTACATCGGTCCGCCGGACACGGACCCGTCGGGATTCTGCCGGCGGTATTTCACCCCCAGTGTGCACTCCACCAGCTTGGTCGACATCGACAGAAAGCCCGCCACCACCAGCCAGAAGGCCGCGCCCGGTCCACCGATCACAATCGCCACCGCGACACCGCCGATATTGCCGATGCCCACCGTACCAGAAACCGCCGTCGACACCGCCTGGAAGTGGGAGATTTCGCCGTCCGCGCGCGGGTTGTGGAACTGGCCAAGCACGTGGCGCACGGCGAGCCCGAAACCGCGGATGTTGATAAAACCGAGGTAGAGCGTAAAGAAGAGCGCCGCCACCGCGAGCCACAGGACGATCAGCGGAAACGGTTCGCCGAAAAGGGGTACCTTGTAAAAGACGATGGCGGACAGGCCGTTGGCCAGTGGCCTGACCAGTGATTCAACCCGTTCGTCGATACCCTGCGCCTGCGCGCCCGCCGCCACCAGCATCGCGACGGCGGCAACACCCCATCCCCTGAACACGCCCATTGCGTCTCGCTTTTTCGTTATCGATTCTCAATGGCGCACCATCCTCCCATACCCCCCCTGCCCTGCCAACCTCGGTCCGCTCGCGGCTCTGACTAAAGCCGTATCCGCTGCGGGACGCTAAGCAGTGTGCAAAGACCCTTCGGTAAGCACCGCGCAATTACTTTTTCTCATGTGCCTTATGCGATCGATGAATAGCACCGCCCACTGTGTGCAAAAGGCACGCAATTACCCCGAGACATAGTTAATGGTTATCGAAATACTTAAAAAAATGCTTTTTACGAATAGCAAGGCGAGACATTCCATGGGCCAACACACCGAATCCAACCTCTGGCACCGCCTGCTCCTGGCCGTACTGGGCATCGGACTGGCCGTGGCCAGCCACAGCAGCGCCGCCATGTCGGGGCACCCGGGCCAGATACGTTGTGGTGACGATGCGCCTATCAACGGACGCTACGACCGCGTCGAGTGCGAGTTTTTCGAGGAGCCCTTCCTGCCGCCGGCCGCTACCGAGGAGTTCCCGGCCTCCATCATTTTACCGAACCCACTTCCGCACGATTATTCTCTGCGCCTGGTTGCCGATCTGCATGGCTATACCTCGATACCGGTGGTGTGCAAGAACGATAACGGGGCCGAAGAAGGCATCCTGTTGGTCAAGAACTGCGCGTCTCACTATCCGTCGCACCTGGACTATGCCATCAACGGCACCCTGCCGATGGGATGGTGGGGTATCTTCGGCGGGGCCAATTCCAACGGCTACCGGCTGTGGGAGTCAGCTCGTGAGGCTCTGGAGCAATACACCGACGCGATCGACTGGGCGCGCGGTATCACTTTGCGCGGCACCTCGTACGGTGGCACCGGCTCCATTTTGCAGAGCATCATCATGCCCCAGGGCCAGCGCATCATCTCGGTGGTCCAGGCCAATATTCCGCACACTTTGTTTGTGAAACGCGACCCGGACCCAACGGATAATCGCGACGAGC
>CAYGOX010000178.1:4117-8126 GCA_964351485.1 uncultured Halioglobus sp. | reverse complement strand
GTTTCTCATTCAGTCGCCAGCCCCCTACCCGCTGTTACCGGGAGCCGAGCACGCCGTCACCTATCTCGCGAACGAATTTATCTTCGAACGCCGTATTGAGACCTGAACCGGCCAGGTCAGCAGGATCAGGCCAACAGCGCCAGGACGCCGAGCAGAACACTGGCAAACGCGATCGGCTGGTCCAGCATCAGGTGATGACGCGCGTGGGGTATGCCGATCATGGGAATATGCGCGCCGCCGCACTCGCGCACGTAGGCGGCCGAGTCGTCATCAAAAAGTGCACTTTCCTTTCCATACACGATGACAATTTTTCCCGGTGCGCTGGCGATGCGCTTGCCCTGCACGAGCAGGTGTTCGTAGGAATCAACGGTCGACGCGAATACGCCGGGGTCGAACTTCCAGGTCCAGCCACCGTCAACCTGTTTCAACGAGTGGTAGGCCATGTAGTCCATGAGGCAGGGTTCATTCACCGGCTGCGGGGGCGACAGCACGAAGCGCTCCCGGGCCCGGGCATAGTCGGGATACACACGATTGGGCCGCGCCCCCGCTGACGACGCCGCGGCATTGCGGTCGGTACCCATGGCCATCAACCGCTCGAGACGCAAGGTCATCAGGTCGCAAATTATCAGGCCGGTAAAGCGGTCCGCGTGATGCTCCATCGCCAGCAGACCGACCTCGCCACCAAATGAATGCGCAATAATTGTCGGCGCCACCCCGGTGGCAAAAAGCCCGGTGCCAGTGGCGACATCCATCAGTTCCTGCAGCCTGACCTGCTCTGAATAATCCTCGCGTGTTCCCGAATCACCCATGCCGGAATGATCGAAAGCCACCACGTAGTAGTCCTCTGCAAGGAAGGGTGCAATAAAGGCAAAGCAGCGCGCATGGGCGAGGAAGCCGTGCGTTAACAACAGACCCGGCTTGGACGGATCTCCCCAGCTGAAGTAATGGACAGGACAACCGCCGGAGTCGATGAAACCCTCATTGCGCTCAACGGCGAGACTGTCCCGGAGCCAGTCCGGTACATCGTGAACTTCCGGTGGCAGTTCGGCAGCGAGATCCGGGGAGGCTGTGGGGCTGTTTGACATGAACACGACCAGCAAAAAGCGGGCAGTTTAACCCAATTTGCCAGGCAGCGGCGCGCGCAGTTCCCGTGGATCAGAAACAGGTGCCGGCGACAGTCACGCGATGCAGGAGCCGGTCGTAGCCCTCGTAACCACCGGTCGCGGCATGTAACACCGAACGGTTGTCCCACATGACCAGCATATCCTTCTCCCAGGGATGCGAATACACCACCGACTGATCGGCCTGGTAGCCGAAGAACTCCATCAGCAACGCATCACTCTCGGCCTTGTCCATCCCAACAAACCCCTGGATATAGGCGGGCGACGAAAACAGCGCCTTTTCGCCGGTTTCGTGGTGTGTTCGCACAAAGGGGTGTTCACAGGTTTCCAGCGCTTTTTCGCTGGGCAGAATTTTCATGCTGCGACCACCGGCCTGATCACTGTCGCCATACACCCCGTTAGGTGCATAGCCCAGCGCGGCAGAGTGAATGGCCGTCAACTGGTCCGCCTGCTCCCGAAGTTTTTCCGGCAGGTTGCGGTAAGCCGCAACCTGGTCTGCAAACAGCGTATTGCCGCCGTGTGGGCGGATGGTAATACCATAAAGCACGGTACCGGCGGGCGGAATCGGCAGGAAACTCCAGTCGGAGTGAAAAAACTCGGCGAAAATCGGGGTGGTTTCGTCCGCGGCCCGCGCGATGGCGGCAATATTTTCGTGGCCGTCAATGTGCCCGAAGAACGGGTCCTCGCCAATCGAGCCGAAATACTGAGCAAATCGGACCAGCGCCTCGTTATCGAGCTGCTGCGAGGGGAACGCCACCACTTTGTGCTGCAGCCAGAGTTCCCGCAATTGCGCAACGAGGTCGTCCGACAGCGGCTGCGACAGGTCCACCCCCGTAATCAGGGCTCCACAGACGGCTCCGGTGGGTGTGACTGTCAGCGACATGGCGGTTTCCTCTCCCAGAGACAGTTCAGGACCAGCCGGTAAACCCGCATGCGGTCCCGGGGCGGGAAACAGCGCCTCCCGCGATCATTCGCGACTATAAGCCAACGATGGGTTTTATAAAACAACCGGGAGCGATTAACCCACACACCAAAAACCATTAGCATATGGGGTCTTTTTTTCACGATGGAACCTGGGCATGGAACCTGTGCAGTTTTCTTTTGCGGGTGAAGACGGAATCACCCTGCAGGCCGACGCCTATGGCGATCCGCAAAATCCGCCTGTCATCCTGTCTCACGGCGGCGGCCAGACCCGGCACTCCTGGGGCGGCACCGCACAGGCGCTGGCAGAACGCGGCTGGTATGCCGTGGCCTACGACCACCGGGGACACGGCGAGAGCGACTGGTCCGACGAGGGGTTGTACGGACTCGTTCACTTCGCGCTGGATATGGCCTGCCTGGCCCAGTCCTTTGATCAACCGCCGGTCATCGTCGGTGCGTCACTCGGTGGACTGGCGGCCATGCTCGGTGCGGGAGAAATACGCGAGGACATGTTCCGGGCCATCGTACTGGTGGACGTAACGCCGCGTCTGAACCTGGACGGCGTTGCCCGCATCTTCGACTTTATGCACGAGCATATCGAAACCGGCTTTGGCAGTCTCGAGGAAGCTGCTGACGCGGTCGCGCGCTACACCGGCAGACCGCGTCGGGACGACACCAGCGGCTTACGCAAAAACCTGCGCGAACGGGACGGACGTTTCTACTGGCACTGGGATCCGCAGTTTTTCCTGCCACGCCAGGACGGACCACAGAATCCGGAACGCGTGGTGGCCGCAGCCCAGCTCATCACGCTGCCCGTCCTGTTGATTCGCGGTCGCGCCTCGGACGTGGTAACCGAATCACAGGTGAAGGAATTCCTTCAGCTGATTCCGCACGCACAGTACATCGATGTCGACAAGGCCAAACACATGGTTGCCGGCGACCGCAATGACATCTTTACCGAGGCGGTGGTCGACTTTCTCCAGGCGCTACCCTGACACGCTCGCGTGACTGGCCTCGATCATGACCGACGACAGAATACCGTAAGTCTCCGCCCAGGCAGCGCTGACCTCGTCCGTGAACGCATCTCCCAGGCCCTGCCCCAGGGTCCAGAGCAGCGCTTCACCGACAACCGCGTAGTCTTCATCAACCACGCCGTAATCGACATGCCTTTCACCGAGGGCCTGCACGGCCGGCACAATGTCGTCCAGGCGGTCCAGTGACGTCACCGCGGTATTGAGCATGGACATCAACATTTTACCCTGGCTCTTCATGTCGCCCTTGAACAGCTCGCGGTACGCGGGGTTCAATTCGAACAGCTTGCCGTAAAACAGCTCCGCCGCCTGCTCCGAGATCGGAGCGACCTGCGCCCAGGAGTTTTTCACCAGTGCAATTTTTCCTTCATCCATCCTGCATTCCTCTCTATTAGCGATATTTTCTCAGTGTGAATCGGACGACGCCTCGACCGCGGCCAGCCGGACCATGTAGTCCACCGCCGCGCGAACCTCATCGTCCGAAAGCGCCTCGTTGCCGCCGCGAGCCGGCATCATTGTGCCGCGCGGGCCGAAGAATCCCTTGAGCGCGCTCTCGTAAAGGGCATCCATCCCTTTGGCGATGCGCGGTGCCCAGAGATCTGCATTCCCGGCCAGCGGCGCACCGGCAATGCTGTAGGCGTGACATCCCTCGCAATTGTCGAGCCAGACTGCACGTCCCTGTTGCAGCTGCTTCGACTCAAATCGCGGATAGTCGGCCTGCGCCGCGGCACGGCACACCAGCGCGAACAGTCCGCAGGCGAGCGACCTAGATCGGCACACGAATCACCACTCCGCCCATCACGTCACCGATCTTGAAGTCGGAACGGGGCGTGTCCTTGTGATCGTTATGGCATGTGACGCAGGCCGGAGCGACGGCCGTGTCGGCGTACACAGCAGTGAAATATTTCTTGCCGCCCAGTTCTTCAGTCGCGTAAT
>CAYGOX010000178.1:0-4107 GCA_964351485.1 uncultured Halioglobus sp. | reverse complement strand
AACGTGGGCCGCTCATAAGCGCGGCTGGCTCCCGTGGAACTCCATCCAGATCACAACATCGATGACACGTAGCGGAGCGATGTGGCGGGGAATCTCCGCCTTCTCGGCCAGGTCGTTGGCGTGGGCAAGAAGGGGTTTGCCAACCTCCGCATCGTCCTTGAGGAGCCAGTCGCGGTATTGGGTCCAGAAGTACTTGGTGCCGCCCAGTTCTTCTGTCGCGTAGTAATTTTCACCTTTGTTGGCTGCGATATATGCCAGACCTTCTTTTTCAACCTCGGTACGTGGTGCATTCTGTTTGTTGATCGGCCACTCCGAGAGCAGCGAGTAGGAAAAATCATCCGTTTTCTCGCCGACCATCTCTGCACCAAACCGGAACATCTGCGCCGGCAAGACCAGGGCCTTGTCATCTTCAAAATGCTCACTGGCCTTGATCACCTTTTCCTTGTTCTGAAGGCGGTTCACAATCAGACGTGTGTATACCGTCCGGTCAGACGACATCACCAGGTGTAACCAGTCCGTCATCTGCTTGGGTGTAAACATCGGCTCATCGGACGCCTGCGTTGTAAGCGGCGCCGCCAATACGGCGGCCAGCGTCGAGACCAGGGTCAGCTTGCGTAAAGTCTTCATGGTGTATTCTCCTGTCAGGGGGATGGTGATGCCTGCGCATCATTGGGTTGTTCGAGTCGCGACTTCGCCATGTCGATACCCGGCACATGTACAGCGCTCTCGCGAGAGAAGTTGTCAGCGATCAGTTCGGGGTCAGCCAGCGCGTTGATCGAGAACTGCAGGCCGTGACAGTTAAGGCAGACCGGCCGCAACATTTTTTCATTGGGCTGCAGGTTGGCGGACTGGTTGTGCTGCACCTCGTTGTGCGTAAACGTGCCCCAGTAGTAGTCCTTCTCCACGCGAGGCATATGACAACTCGCACAGGTAACGCCCGCGCCCGGTGCCAGTTCACCAGCCAGTTCCTGTTGCCAAAGTGCGTAATGGCCCGACTCCCGGTAGGCCAGGGAGTGATCGTCCGCGTGACAACCCAGACAGCTGTCCACAACGGCATAAGTGGTTTCGTAGCCATGCGCCGCGTGGCAGGACTGGCAATTCAATTCGCTGGCATGTGACCCTTCCTTCATCGGCAACCGGGCCATGCCGGGCGACATGGGCGTCAGTTCTCGCCCGAGCTTCGCCAGGTCGAGCCGCATGCCGTGCTTGCCGTTGAGAAAGCCGTCTACCTCACCGTTGTGGCAGCTGGCGCAAACATCGTGTCCGGGATCGGGATTCCACGCCGTATTCTCCGCCGAGTCTTCCAGCGGCGCGTGACACCCCATGCAGCCCACACCTGCTTCGCGGTGACCACTGGCGAGCCATTGGGAAACTTCAGCGGCATCGGGAGAAACGTGCGCGGGCAGAGCCTGCTGCTCCAGCGCGACCGGCTCGATGGGAAAGTCATCCAGCGGATAGTCAGGCAATTGCTCGGCAATTTCGGAAAGGTTGGGCAGGAGGAGCGTTTCACCGTAGAGGATCGGCGCTTCGTCCGCGTGCTTGAGCAGGAAATCCTCATACAGTGCCGTGTTGTCGTGAAAATTGTGGCAACCAGCGTCGGTACAGGTGTCGAAAGCCATGCCTTCGTGACTGACTCGATCCTGCGCGATATCACTGTGGCACAGGTAGCACGTGTCTTTTGGAATCGTCACGGCCATTGCATGGGTGATGTCCGGCCGATGTTCGACATGGCAGGTCACGCAATAGCGCGCGTCGAGCACCGCGATGCGATCGGCGTTACGCGGGTCGGTAAACTTAGATTTGGGGTGATCGTCCTTGGCAGCCTTCAGGCTCTCCAGATGGCATCCCTCGCACGCTTCCTGCAACGCATCACGATCGCCGTAGGGACCGGTGTGGCAGGCCGAACAGACCTGTTCGATCTGGTGGTGTCCATTCGTGGTCTGCCCGGGAAGAAACACGGTCTTATCGGTCTCCTCTCCGCTCAGTCTCTGAACGAGATAGAGAGTCAATGCGGCAGACAGCGACAGCCACAACAGCCAGAGTAAGAGGTTCTTTTTCGACATATACCGTTGGAATCAGCATCAGAAATAGTAGGTTTTCCACACGTGGGCACCCAGTAGCGCGGGCAGGGGCCAGGCCAGCAACACGTGCCCCCACACACCAATAGATCGCAGCCGCTGCGCCTGCGCCGGCTGCAGTCGGTGTTCCAGCGCAATACTCGCGCCTAACAGGGCACCGGCCAGCGCGAGGCCAAGGAAGGTCAGCATCAGGTATAGATTCAGGTTCGAGCCCAGGCGAAAGCCGGTATGCACGGCCACTGCGAGCAATGCACCGGTTGTGAGTACCACGTGCATTACCCGCCACCAGCCAAAATCCCAGAGAGAGACGAACGACCACCGCTTTCGCAGCGAAAAAACCAGGCTGGCCAGACTCAAACCAAGAATGGTGTAGCCGGTGATCTGTTTCAGATTGTTGTCGCGCCACAGCGCATCCCAGCGCCACTTCAGCTGCACGGTATCGGGATAATCGACGCTCCACAGCAGAGCCATACCACACAGGACCAGCGCCACCAGCGACAAACCGCGCAATCCCGCGCTGCCCGTCACCGGCTCGGGCGTGACATCGGCATCGATCATGCTCGCCAGCAGCGGGCGGCAGGAACCGCAACTGGTGCCGGCCCTGGTCTGCCTGCCCAGGGCGGCCATGCTCTGCGCGCCCTCCTCCACGGCCAGCCGCACCTGTGCGCAGCTGACCGCGTTACAGTTACAGACAATTGCCGTTCCGGGCCACTGGCGCACATCGGCGTTGTTCGCTGCTGAAAAAAAGCTGCCCGTGAAGCGAAACCGCAAACGTTTGAGCGGTGATATCCAGGCGCCGCGCCGCGAGAGATCGCGCAGCCGCGGCAGGTCCGGCCAATCGCCCACGGCGTTGATGCTGTGGATACGACCGCCCAGGAGACTGACACGCCGATAGCTGTCAGCGTCAGCGCGCAGCAGGGTGTTAACACCGCGCACCGGCTGGGGATCTCCCAGACTGAAGACCGAGAGGCCGGCGACTTTCAGGCTGGTCGCCAGTTGCGGCTTGAGATACCTGGCCTCGCTGTTGCCCAGCACGTGGTCGATCGCAATCGCCGCCTGGTCGAAACCCGGGGCGACCAGTCCGTAGACCTGCTGATCGATCTCGCAGCACTCGCCAACCGCGTAGATCGCGGGATCGCTGGTCTGCATGGACGCATTCACAGTGATTCCCCGACCGTGTGCAATCTTCGCATCGACGGCCAGCGACTTGTTGGGTGAAATACCCGTGGCGATAACGACCGTATCGCACTCGATCTGCTCTCCCGAGTGCAACACGATACCCGTCACGCTGCCCGCACCGAGAATCATCCGGATACTGTCACCCAACCGCTGTTCAACACCCTTGCGATCTATCTCTGCCGCAACGCGAGCCCCGGACTGTTCGTCGAGCTGCTGAAACAGTGGATGGACGTTGTGATCGACCAGCGTCACCCGGGTGTTGTGACGGCGCATGGCGCACGCCGCTTCCACCCCCAGCAACCCTGCACCGAGCACGACCGTATGTTTGCTGTGCATTCGACGCGCCGCGAGCTTCTCGGCATCGGCGAGATTGCGGAACGTGTATACCCCCTGCTGACCAATCCCCGCGATGGCCGGCACGTGGGGACTGGACCCGGTGGCCAGCACCAGGTTCGAGTAGGGCTGGACGCGTCCGAACTCATCTTCCACGCGCGCGTTTTCACGATCTATACGGGCCACGCGCGCAGCGATGAAGTAGGTATTGGGTGACTCCAGCAGTCCATCTGCCGCGAGGGCAATATCGGCTACCGAATGCAGGCCGGCCAGGAGACCGCTCAACTGGACGCGATCGTAAGGTTCGTGCCGTTCATCACCGTAGATAACAACGGGACTCAACGGTCGCGCCCTGCGGTACAGCCGAAGCGCGTGCACACCCACCGGACCTGCTCCCACGATCACCAATGCCGACGACCGCGAATCGGGAACGTGAACTATGGGAGCAATGTCCTTCTCTGCGACTGTAGGGGTTGTCAAACCCGTATCCTGTTAGTGAACAATTTTGGGTACACAA
>CAYGOX010000177.1:0-8161 GCA_964351485.1 uncultured Halioglobus sp. | reverse complement strand
GTATTGCTCTGGTGAAGTCCCTGCCCAAGGAGAAACGCAAACATCTGGTGCCGGTGCCCGATCACGTTGACCGGGCGCTGGCTGAGCTGCGCAGTGGCGATATCGACCTGTTCGGTGCGCTGGCCGATGTGCTGAGTCGGCAGGCGAGGGTGACCATCACGCGCGATGACCTGACCGCATCCGAACTGGATGAGTATTACCGCATGAATATCAGGGTCGTCGATGCGCACGGCGCGCTGCTGGGCCAGGGTCGCGATCTGTCGCAACTGCTGGCGCGTTTCCGCGAGGAGACTCACGCGCGTGTCACCCGCGCCGACGACGACTCCCCGGCCCGTGAGCATCTCGATAGCTGGGATTTCGACACATTGCCCAGCGAGTGGCGTTTTGAACAGGCGGGCGTAGAGATTATCGCCTATCCCGCCGTGGTCGAGAGCCAGGAGGCGGCTGCGATCGCCCTGTGTGATTATCCGGCCGAAGCCCGTCGCCGCCATCGGCTGGGCGTACTGCGGCTCCTGCGGCTGGCGGCGGCCTCGCAGGTCAAGCACCTGAGAAAACAGGTGCTGCACGGCAACGCGGCCAGCCTGTTGCTGGCCCGCGCCGGGATGGAGCGCGACGCGCTGGTGGAGGATCTCATCGATGCGGCGTTTGTCGACGCGATGGCACTGGATGAAAGCCTTCCCTATGATCGCGCCGCATTTCGCGATTGCCAGGCGCGCGGGCAGTCGGTGGTGGTCGAGCGAGCGATGGATCTTGAGCGGATCGTCCTGTCGGTGCTGGAGGCGCTCGGTCCGGTTCGCAGCGAGCGCGCGAAGTTGAAGTCCGAATATTCGGCCTCCACCGGCAGCGATGTCGATACGCAGTTGACCGCACTGTTGCAGCCGCATTTCATGCGCGATACCCCGGCGCAATGGCTCGCGCAGTACCCGCGGTACTTCAACGCGCTGCAGACGCGGATGGAGCGCTTCGCAGGTCAGCAGGCCAAGGACGAGCGGCATGTTGAAATGCTTGAACCGCTTGTGTCGCCGCTGCTGGACGCGCTGCACCAGCGGCCGGCCCTGCTGGCCGATTGCGAGGCGGCCGAGCGCTACCGTTGGATGCTGGAGGAATTCAGGGTTTCCCTCTTTGCGCAGCAACTGGGTACGCGCCAGCCGGTGTCGCAGAAGCGACTGGTGGCGCAGTGGGCGGACGTGGAGCGCTGGATGGCCGATAACCCTGCGTGATCTGGGGAATTGATGTCACACTTTTTAAAAACTGGTCGTGACAGGATGAAACTTCCCGCAGGTTACCCTGTCAGAGCTGTCACGAATGCTGACTGCGATGGCCAAAGTGGTCTTCGAAGTGTTCGGTAAAGACCTATTAAACACCGGCGACTGACCCGCTGGAGAAGTACATACAGCAACCCTAAACTGACAGGAACTCCTATCATGGCAAATCTGAAAAAACCCCTGGCAACTGCGCTGGGCGCAGCCTTTCTGGCCAGCGCTATCGTCCCGATGGCCTCTGCAGACACCAACCCTTTCTCGGCACAGCAACTGAGTGGCGGTTATGACCTTGCGAGCTTTGGCAAGCACGGTGAAGGCAAATGTGGCGAAGGCAAGTGTGGAGAAGGTCAGTGCGGCGGCGCGAAGTCTGAAGGCGAAGGCAAGTGCGGCGAGGGCAAATGCGGCGGTGACAAGACCGAAGGTGAAGGCAAGTGCGGCGAAGGTAAATGCGGCGGTGACAAGGCCGAAGGCGAAGGCAAGTGCGGCGAAGGCAAATGCGGCGGCGACAAGGCCGAAGGTGAAGGTAAGTGCGGCGAAGGTAAATGCGGCGGTGACAAGTCCGAAGCCGAGGGCAAGTGCGGTGAAGGCAAGTGTGGCGGCGCGAAGTCCGAAGGTGAGGGCAAGTGCGGCGAAGGTAAGTGCGGCGGGTAATCATGTCGCGCGATAAGACCGGGCTCCGCGGTGCGGGGCTCGGGCTGCGGCGGGCCCTGTTGGGCCCGCTCTCGTCTATGCCCGACGACGCCGTGGATTTTCTCGAAGCGGCGCCGGAGAACTGGATTGGCGTGGGCGGCCGTTATGGCAAACAATTTGACGCGCTGATCGAGCGCTTTCCCCTGGTCCTGCACGGACTCTCGCTGGATATCGGTGGGCCGGATGCACTGGACGAAACGCTGGTGCACCGGGTGCGTGACCTGATGCGGCGCGCGGATGTGCCCGTGTACAGCGAACATCTCACTTATTGCGCAGCCGAGGGCCACCTGTACGATCTGCTGCCCATTCCCTTTACCGCCGAGGCGGTGACCTACGTCACGGAGCGGATACGTCGCGTCCAGGACATCATTGAGCGCCCGCTGGTGCTGGAAAATGCCTCCTATTATGCGCAGGCGCATCGCGAGATGAGCGAGGCCGAGTTCGTCAACGCGGTTGTTTCAGAAAGCGGCTGCGAGTTGTTGCTTGACGTCAATAACGTGTACGTCAACAGCATCAACCACGGTTATGATCCGCTCGCTTACCTCGATGCATTGCCGCTGGAGCGCGTGCGCTACCTGCACATCGCCGGTCACTACGACGAGGCTACCGATCTCAAGGTGGACACGCACGGTACGGATGTCATCGACCCGGTCTGGGATCTGCTCGAGGCGACCTATGCCCGGCTCGGGCCCGTGCCGACACTGCTGGAACGCGATT
Source organism: uncultured Halioglobus sp. (assembly GCA_964351485.1). Classification (GTDB taxonomy): domain Bacteria; phylum Pseudomonadota; class Gammaproteobacteria; order Pseudomonadales; family Halieaceae; genus Marimicrobium. The sequence goes on along the minus strand of CAYGOX010000177.1, from coordinate 5,492 downwards.
TCAACTTTCCGCCGCTGCAGAGCCTGCTGGACGAGGTGTCTATTATCCGCGCCTACCAGGCGCGCAGCACGGCACCGGACGTACAGGTGGGCGCATGACTCTCAAAGATGCCCAGATGGAAATGGCGCGCTACCTGCGCGACCCCGCCGCGCACCCGGCCCCGGCCGGTATCGAAGCGCGGCGGCTGAAGATTTATCGCGACCTCGTGTACAACAACATTGAGGGCTTTATCAGCAGCGGGTTCCCGGTGCTGCGCAGCCTCTACTGCGATGCGGACTGGCACGCCCTGGTGCAGGCCTTTATCGACCAGCACCGTTGCCAGACCCCGTATTTCCTCGAAATCAGCCAGGAGTTCCTGGCGTTTCTCGAGCGCGCACACCAGCTGCGGCCCTGCGACCCGCCGTTTCTCTATGAACTGGCGCACTACGAGTGGGTGGAACTGGGGCTGGATGTTGCCGAACACACGCTGCCGGAGCCGGTCGCGTACGACGACATTAAGTTAACTGTCCCCGAATTATCGCCGCTGGCGTGGCTGCTGGTGTACGAGTTTCCGGTGCACATGATCGGGCCCGGTTATCGGCCTGAGATTGCCGAGGAGCCGACCTGCCTGGTGGTTTACCGCGATCGCGAGGACCAGGTGCGCTTTATCGCGGTCAATGCCGCGGTGGCGCGCTTGCTGGAGCGGGTGCGCGACAACACGGCGGGCGAAACGGCCGGGCAACTGCTGGAGGCGCTGGCGGTGGAGATGGGTGCGCCGCCTCAGAGCATCCTGGAATTTGGGGCAGAACAGCTGGCCGAGTTCGTCGATCTGGGCGTGGTGCTGATTCGGGCCTGACATCGCCCGATCCCCGGTGGTTGAACCCGTTGTCGCAGCGGCGTAACATGCCGCGGGACAGAAAGGTCTCGTGCAGAGGCAAGCCACTTCATGAAGTTACAGCCCCTTTTCGTACTGCTCCTGGGTTTTGCGCTGGTGTCCGGCGCCCATGCAGAAACCGTGGAAGATCCCTGGGAGAACGTCAACCGCCGGGTGTTTGCCTTTAACGAGGGGCTGGATCGGTATTTTCTCAAGCCCCTGGCCAAGGGCTATCGCAAGGTGACCCCGGATCCGGTTGAGCGGCGGGTGAGCAGCTTCGTCTCCAATATCGGCGAGGTGAACAACGTCTTCAACGGCATCCTGCAGGGTAGTCCCGAGGCCGTGGTCAACGGCACCGGACGATTCCTGATCAATTCCACCCTGGGGCTGGTCGGGCTGTTCGATGTCGCCACTGCCATGGGTCTGGAGCATACGCCGGCGGATTTCGGCCAGACGCTATACACCTGGGGGGTCGATTCCGGTCCCTTCGTGATGCTGCCGTTTTTCGGGCCGCGCACCCTGCGCGGCGGCGTAGGCATTCCTGTGGACAGCATGGCCACGCTGCCCTATGCCCTCAACGAGTACAACGAGGTCTGGGCCTATTACGGCGTGGACCTTGTTGACACCCGCGCCCGCCTGCTGCAGGCCGAGGAGCTGATCTCGGGTGACAAGTACATCTTCACGCGCAATGCCTATCTGCAGCGCCGGGAGTATTTCCTCAGCGGCGAAGTTCAGGACAGTTTTTCCGATTACGAGGAAGACGACTTCGAAGAGTTCTAGGGCCTTGTACTCACTAATCTGCAGTGTTGATTACCGGGCGCCGGCAAGGCCTTGTAAAACTGTAAAATTCTGCCAAATCATCACCGCTTCCGGTTGCCTGCCCCTGTCCATGGGCGTAGTGTCTCGGACTGTGCCCTGACGATCTCCACCGCATGATGTCGAAAGGTAACCTTCTCGTTGTCGATGACCAGCCTGCCCGCGCTCAAGCGCTGGGAGATATGCTGGTGGACGCGGGGTACTCGGTGGAACTGGTCACCGAGGTTATTCATTCCGATTACTCCCTGGGGCGCGACAGCGAGCACGACGTGGTTCTGTGTGAGTTGAATCTTGAGGGGTTCTCCTGGCCCGAGGCGCGCAACGCCCTGCGCACGATGGAAGTCCAGGTGCCGGCCATCATGCTCAGCGACAACGCCAATGTCGATATCATTGTGACAGCGCTGCGCCTGGGGGCGACGGACTATTTCCAGCGGCCCCTGGAAGACACCGATGCGCTGTATCGCTCCATCGATCGCTGTGTGCACCAGCGCCGTATGCGGCGCGAATTGCAAACTTCGCGCGAGCGCCTGGAGGCGGCCAACCGCGAGCTGCGCGGCACCGTAAAGATGCTGGAGCAGGATCAGCAGGCGGGGCGCCAGGTGCAGTTGCGGATGTTGCCGATGACCCCGATGGTGATCGACGACTACGTGTTCAGCCATACGGTCATCCCGTCGCTCTACCTGAGTGGAGATTTCACCGACTATTTCACCGTGGGTGATCACCATATTATCTTTTTCATGGCGGATGTATCCGGGCACGGCAGTTCCTCGGCCTTCGCCACGGTGCTGATCAAGAACCTGTTTGCGCGCAAGCGCTCGGACCTTTTGCGCCGCAACGACGACACTATTCTCGACCCGATCGCGATGCTCGATCGCGCGAACAAGGAACTCATGCAGCTGGCCGTGGGCAAGTACGCCACCATGGTGGTCGGCCTGCTGGATATGTCGGACAACTCGCTGGTCTACAGCGTGGCGGGCCACCTGCCGCTGCCCGTGCTGGTATCCGGGCAGGGCGCGACCTACCTGCAGGGAGAAGGGCCGGCCGTGGGTATGATCGAGGACGCCACCTACACCGCGCAGCGCGTGACGCTGCCCGACGCGTTCACCCTCGCGCTGTTTTCCGACGGCATACTTGAAATCCTGCCGCCCAGGACGCTGGTTGAGAAAGAGGCCTACTTCCTCGACATTTTTGACCAGGCGGCTGAGACGCCCGACGAACTGGTCACCCGACTGGGCCTGGACCACGTCGAGACCGCGCCGGATGACATCGCCGCGCTGTTTTTGAGCAAGGGGTCCCACGGTGCGTGAAGGCAAGGTGCTGGCCGCGAACCTCGACGGGGCCTATGTCATTCGCCTGGATGGCGATGTCAGGCTGACGCTGTGCACCTCGATCGACGATTACTTCCAGCGCATGTACGACGATCCGGCGTTTGTCAGCGTGGTGGTCGATCTATGCACGGCGCAGGGGATCGACAGCACCACCCTGGGGTTGCTGGCCGGGCTGGCTCTGCACGTGAAAGAACACTTCGGTTTCACCCCGTCCATCTACTCCTGCGATCCGAGCATCAACCGCCTGCTGCGCAGCATGGCCTTCCAGACGCTCTTTGACTTGCACGAAGAAGCCTGCAGCGACCCGGAGGATATCGCCGAAATTCCCGATGTACGCGGTGGTGAAGAGGCGGTGAAGCAGCAGGTGATCGAGGCGCACAAGGTGCTGATGGGTGTCAGCGACGAAAACCACGCGCGTTTCAAGGATCTGCTGACCGCCCTGGAGAAGGGTTAACCTCCGGCCTGCAGCTTGCAGCGGATGAAGTCCGCGTGCGACACGTAAACCAGCTCCGCGACTTTCCTGATCAGGTGTTCCTCATACTTGTCGATCCGGCCGTCGGCCACCGCGACGCGCCACATCGCCAGGATGAGGTCGGTTTTCTGCTGCGGTGTGTAGTGATCGTTGATCAGGCGGGTGAACTGGTACAGCGAGGTGGCCTCGTCGACGCGCTCAGTGGCCAGCGCCATGATCTCGTCCAGTTCCGCCGGTGAGACGGACAGCGTTTCCAGCAGGGCCGTCCGCATGGCGTCCTGCTCCTGTGCGTCCTGCGTAAAATCTGCCCGCGCGGTTTCCATTAGCAACGCGGCCGCAGCCAGGTGAAGCTGGTGCTCGGTGGCTGTCGCGTCCTCGCGGGCCGGTGTTTCAAACAGTGATTTGAGTGCGCCGATCATGTGGCCTGTTGTCTCGTGGCGGTTGTCGCGTCGGTCTGGGTATCCTGCACCAGCGCGAAGGCATCTTCCAGTACCGCAATGCCGGCGTCCTTGCGATAGGCGTTCTCACTCAGGTGGCGCCGGAACTTGCGCGCTCCGGGCACGCCCTGATACAGCCCGAGGATATGGCGCGTCATGTGATTGAGCGGCACGCCCTCGGCCAGGCGCTCGCGCACGTAAGGCAGGAAGGCGCGCAGCACATCGTCGCGATGTGTCGCCGGATTCGGGGCGCCATAGAGGAGGGCGTCGGTCTGCGCCAGCATCCACGGGTTCTGGTAGGCCTCGCGGCCGATCATCACGCCATCGACCTGCGCCAGGTGTTCCTGCGTCTGCGCCAGCGAGGTGATGCCGCCGTTGATGACAATCGTTAGCTCAGGCAGTTCCTGTTTTAGCCGGTAGACCCACGGGTAGTTCAGCGGGGGAATCTCGCGGTTCTGCTTCGGTGACAAGCCCTGCAGCCAGGCCTTGCGCGCGTGGACGATAAACACGCGGCAGCCTGCCTCTGCAATCGTGGTGACGAAGTGCTTCAGCTCCTCATAGCTCTCCATGTCGTCGATGCCGATGCGGTGCTTGACCGTTACCGGCAGATCGCAGGCGTCGCGCATCGCTGCGACACAGTCGGCAACCAGCGCCGGCTGTGCCATCAGGCACGCGCCGAAAGCGCCCGATTGCACACGGTCGGACGGACAGCCGCAGTTTAGGTTGACCTCGTCGTAGCCCCACTCCTGCGCCCAGGCGGCGCAGCGCGCGAGGTCGGCGGGGTCACTGCCGCCCAGCTGGAGCGCGACGGGATGTTCGGAGTCGTTGTAGTGCAGGAACCGCTCGCGGTCGCCGTGGATGAGCGCGCCGGTGGTGACCATCTCGGTGTAGAGCAGGGCATGACGGGTGAGCAGGCGCCAGAAGTGACGGCAGTGGTGGTCAGACCAGTCCATCATGGGGGCGATGGAAAACAGATTATTGATAGTCGACGATGACAAAATTCTGATCCGCCTCCGACCAGCGAATCACCACGGTCTCATCCGTGCCGAGGAAACCCTCCACAATGTACTCTCCCGATGCGCCTTTCCGGAACCCGTAGTCCTCGGGGATGTCTGTAGGCGGCGGGCTCGCTACCGTAAAGTCTACAGAGTCGACTTTAACGTCATCAATGTAGATATGCAGGGTGTGATCGCCCGCTGAAGTAACAGCCGGCCAATACACGACGCCGCCATAACCGGACAGAACGCGGTCGCCTCTTTTGTAGCCGCAGACGTTCCAGGTATCGGGTCTAACTGATCCATGAGGTAGGGGGATGCGAGTTACACCCCTATCGATAGTATACGAAACCTTTCCGATGCGTCCGTTCCCGGCTGGATAACATGCCCAGCCGCGAATCAGGCCTACGCCGCTTGTCGTCTCCCCGTCCGCGGGAGATTCATGATGGAATTTCAGTTCATTGACATTCGGATAGACGACCAGATCGCTTTTCATATAGGCGTGTTGGCCGAAGCAGTCCCACATCCAGTCGGCTTCGATTCGATAGGTGCCCGTAGCCAGTCCCGAAAATGGCACGGTTGTAATGGACG
>CAYGOX010000176.1:3973-8208 GCA_964351485.1 uncultured Halioglobus sp. | reverse complement strand
CAATTTCCCCAACCACCCGCCCGATACCAGTAACGAGGCCAACCTGGCGGATCTCGCCGCCACGGTCCAGCGCGTGGAAGCCGACCTGGGCGTCGCCTTCGACGGCGATGGCGACCGCCTGGCAGTGGTCACCGCCAGCGGCAAGATCGTGCGCGCCGACGAACTGTTGATGCTCTATGCCGAGGATGTGGTCTCCCGCAACCCCGGCGCCGACGTGGTATTTGACGTCAAGTGCAGTCGCCACCTGACAGAACTGGTGACGAGGCACGGCGGTCGCCCCGTACTGTGGAAGACCGGCCATGCCTTCATGAAAGAGAAGATGGCGGAGACCGGCGCCCTGCTCGGCGGCGAGTTTTCGGGCCACATGTTCTTCGGCGAGCGCTGGTACGGTTTCGACGACGGCATGTACGCGGCCGCGCGTCTGGCCGAAATCCTGAGTACCCACGGCGACAGTATCGACGATGCCATCGGCCGTCTGCCGACCTCGGTGAACACACCGGAAATCCTGGTGCCGGTTCCGGACGACTATAAATTCGAATTGATGAAGAAAATCGTCGAAAATGCCGACTTCTCGGCGGGCAAGGTCAACACCATGGACGGGATACGGGTCGACTTCACTCACGGCTGGGGGCTGATTCGCGCCTCCAATACCGGGCCTGCACTCACCGCCCGGTTCGAGGCGGACAACGAGGACAATCTCGAGGCGATCAAGGAGGAGTTCCGCGCCCAGATTGCACTGATAGACTCGTCGGTAGAACTGACCTTCTGACGCGAAACCACGGGGCGCCCCGACGCGCCCCGATCCAAACCCACCCAGGATAGAACTACAGGCACCCACCATGTCTCTTGACCGCACTGCCGCACTGAATATCGCCCAGGTCCTCACCGAGGCACTGCCCTATATCCAGCGTTTCACCGGCAAGACCATCGTCGTCAAGTTCGGCGGGAACGCCATGGTCGATCCGCAACTTCACGAAAGCTTTGCCCGCGATATCGTGCTGATGAAGCTGGTCGGCATGAACCCCGTGGTGGTACACGGTGGCGGGCCCCAGATTGGTGCGCTGCTGGAAAAGCTCAATATCAAAACGGAATTCGTTGACGGGATGCGGGTCACCGACTCAGAGACGATGGACGTGGTCGAAATGGTCCTGGGCGGGAGCGTCAACAAGGAAATTGTCGCCTCCCTGAACCGCAACGGCGGCAAGGCACTGGGCGTAACGGGCAAGGACGGCCAGCTCATCAGGGCGCGCAAGCTGAATGTCACACGAAAATCACCGGAGTTTGATGCGCCGGAGATCGTCGACATCGGTCATGTTGGCGAGGTCGACCAGATTGATACGGAAGTCCTGGACGTTATTCTCGACAGCAACTTTATCCCGGTCATCGCGCCAATTGGCGTCGGTCGCGACGGCAGCACCTACAATATCAACGCCGACCTCGTCGCCGGCAAACTCGCCGAGGTTATGCAGGCCGAGAAGCTCATGCTTTTGACCAATGTCGCGGGCCTGCTCGACAAGGACAACAACATCCTGACGGGCCTGAGCACGCAGGAAGTGGACGATCTCATAGCAGATGGCACCATCTCCGGCGGCATGCTGCCGAAGATTCGCTGTGCACTGGACGCGGTCAAGGGCGGTGTCACCAGTGCGCATATTGTCGACGGCCGCGTACCGCACGCGGTACTGCTGGAAACCTTCACGGACGAGGGCATGGGTACGCTGATCACCAACCGATAGAGGCGTCGAACTGAACCACCAGTAAAAAAAAGCGCAAAAATCATCGCTGATTCCTGTCCGTGTTATTGCAGGCGCAGGAGGTAGCCGCTAGCATTGCTGAAAAGCCTGAAAGTTGCGGACACTGATGCCACCCAGAAAAACCCAGCGGCGCCAGCAGATACTCGAAGCCCTCGCGCAAATGCTCGAGGCGAATCCGGGTAACCGCATCACCACTGCGGGCCTCGCCGCACAGGTCGGCGTTTCCGAAGCCGCGCTCTACCGGCACTTCCCGAGCAAATCCAAAATGTTCGAGGGACTCATTGAGTTCATCGAGGACACCCTGTTCAGCCGGATCAACATCATTCTCAACGAGGAGCCGAGCGCCATGGTGCGCTGCGAAAAGATGTTGATGCTGCTGCTTGCATTCACCGAGCGCAATCCGGGTATCACACGCATTCTCACCGGTGACGCACTGGCCGGCGAAACCGAGCGTCTGCACCAGCGCGTGGCGCAACTGTTTGACCGTTTTGAAACGCAGCTCAAGCAGGTCATCCGCGAAGCTGAGATGCGCGAGGGCCTGCGCCCGACCATCGCCCTGCCGGCGGCGGCCAACCTGCTTATGTGTGCCGCTGAAGGGCGCATATCCCAGTATGTGCGCAGCGGCTTCCGTCGCCCGCCCACGGCGGATTGGCCAGAGCAGTGGGATATCCTGATGCAGGGGTTTTTCCGCCAGGCCGTGACCCAGCCCGTGACCGGGCAGGCATCGGGCTTCGTACGCTAGGCGATCACCGGAGACGGGTTACCAGGTCTCAGCCGCCACGCCTTTGTTTATCGCGCTCCTGGCCCAGCTGCCGGCGCAATTCCACCACCTCCAGCAACATTTCGAAGCGATCGATATCTTTTTGGAACGAATCCGCGAGTTCCTCGATGTCCTGTTCGCGGTCGACGATGGCCCGCTCGGTAGTGCCGATTTCCGTCTGCAAATCCTCGATCGTCCGCAGCCGCGCCATGTCGACTTCCATGCCCCGCCGCTCGAGGTCCGCCGCCTGGGCCTGGTAGTTCTCAACTTTCTGCTTCAGCGACCGGCGGTTGCCCTTGAGGATGCTGAGACGAATCTGGAGATCGCGCAGGGCCCGGTCGCGGGCGGCCTCGATATCGGCCACGGTGCTGTACCGCAGCATGAGTGATTCGTCCCACTGGCGCAGGCGCTCCTCTTCGGCGCGCGCTTCAGCCGCAAGACGCTCTTCGGCATCGCGCTCCTTGCGTTCCTCGTCGGTGAGCGCGCGGGGCACGACCTTGATCACGATGCCCTCGTCATTGAGCACCTCGTAGCCGCTGCCGACATAATTCACCGGTACCTGGTAGTCGACCACGATGTTGCCCTCGGCGTTGCGATAGCGATACAGCTCCCTCGCCGTGGCAGTGGTCGCCAGCGCGTACAGCAGCATCGCGACGCCGCCGCGCGCTATCCAGGGCGTGCCGGCCACGCGGTCGATCAACCGACTAGACACCATACTGACTCCGGTATTCCTGCATTGCACCCAACGCTTCCCGCTCGGGCCCGTCCGATTCGGACAGGTAATCGATGATATGTTCCATGCCAATAATGCTGAGCACGGGTACGCCGAATTCGGCCTCGACCTCCTGGATCGCGGACTGCTGTGACACTCCCCGTTCCTGCCGGTCAAGCCCGATGACCACGCCCGCCAGTTCAGCCCCGGCATCGCGGATCATCTCGATCACCTCGCGCACCGCCGTGCCCGCCGTAATCACATCGTCTATCACCAGCACGCGGCCGCTGAGCGGTGCGCCCACCAGCACGCCCCCCTCTCCGTGCGCCTTGGCCTCCTTGCGATTGTAGGCGAAGGGCACATCGCGAGAGAAATGCTCAGCCAGCGCCACCGCCGTCGCCGCGGCCAGGGGTATACCCTTGTAGGCCGGACCCAGCAGCACATCAAAGGCGACACCCGAATCCACGATTCGCTGGGCATAGCAGCGTCCGAGCACCGCCAGGGCCCCACCGGATGAAAAAGCGCCGGCATTAAAAAAATAGGGGCTCTTGCGCCCGGACTTCAAGGTGAACTCACCAAACTTCAAGACTTCATACCGTCGCGCAAGTTCAATAAATTCGCTTTGATGGGCCTGCATGGACTATCTTGATCCTTAAACCGAACATTGTATTTGGGCGTATACCCTATAGAATACGCTACCCCGGCGATGTCCCTCGCTGGCGCCTACACCTGCTGAAGCCCCGGCAGACTCAACCGCGCCAGGGGCAGTAAAACCGGGATACCGGATGCGCTTCAGGCAATCTGCCGCTGCACCCCTGCCTGATTCTCAATATAAACGATTTTGGGCACAGGTGCCCGCGAGCGAGACTGGCAATAGTTGGGCCGACAAACGCCGGCGAAACGTGTCGCCGCGATCACGCGCCCCACGCCAGCACAGAACGGCGCCAGGGAACGGCCCGCTTCCGAACCGGTCTGACAGACACAGAGGGGAACCCATAACAAGGGATAG
>CAYGOX010000176.1:0-3963 GCA_964351485.1 uncultured Halioglobus sp. | reverse complement strand
GTTTCAGCGCCGACGGCATGCAAAACGCCGCCAAAAACGGATTTTACGACTGGCTGAAAGAGCAGGATGCCGATTTTGTGTGCATCCAGGATTTGCAGTGTTCTGAGTACGACCTGCAGGACAACGTGTTCTTCCCCGAAGAGTACAACGCGTATTTCTGGGACGATGTCGACGGCAAGAAAAACGGCGTGGCCATCTACTGCCGGCAGCTGCCCAAGGCCATCATGACCGGGCTGGGCTTTGCCGACTACGACATGGAAGGCCGCTACATCCAGGCCGACTACGAGAACCTGAGTGTGGCCTGCCTGCTCGCGCCCTCGGCAACGGACGACGCCGATGAACAGGCGCGCAAGGACACCTTCTTCGAGCTCTACGGTGCCCACCTGCAAAAGGTACGCAACAAGCGCCGCGAATTCGTGATCTGCGGCAACTGGCAAATGGCGCACACTGTAGCAGACGTCCAGGACACCGAGCGCAACAGCACGGCATCGGGATTCCTGGCCTCTGAACGCCAGTGGCTCGACGAGCTGTTCAACGAGGGTTACGTGGACGCGTTCCGCGAAATCAACCTGGACAAGGACGAGTTCAGCTGGTGGCCCGAGGGCGACCGGGACGCGAACGGCTGGCGCACCGATTTCCAGGTCGTGTCACAGGGCCTGAAATACAACATCGATTACGGCGCAATCTACAAGAGCAAGGCGTTCTCAACCCACGCGCCAATCATCATGGATTACGATATCGAGCTGTAGCGGCGATCAACCCGCCGCCAGCGCCGCTTTCTGCAGCGCAACCAGCTCGTCGATGCCCTGGGCGGCAAGATCGAGCATGGCATTAAGCTCCTCGCGCGCAAATGGCGCACCTTCTGCCGTACCCTGCACCTCGATAAACCCGCCGTTTTCACCCATGATCACGTTCATGTCCGTGTCCGCGGCGAAATCTTCCGGGTAGTCCAGGTCTAGCACCGGCTCGCCGTCCACCATACCCACCGATACCGAAGCGACCATCTGCAGCAAGGGATCGCCGGTGATCAGTTTCTCTCGCTGCAGGTAGTTCAGTGCATCCACCAGGGCGACACAGGCTCCAGTGATCGACGCGGTGCGCGTTCCACCGTCAGCCTGGATGACATCGCAATCGATGGTAATCGTGTTCTCCCCCAGCTTTGAGAGGTCGAGTGCGGCGCGCAGGGAACGGCCAATCAGGCGCTGGATCTCCACCGTGCGCCCGCCCTGTTTGCCCCGCGCCGCCTCGCGGCCCATGCGCGTGCCGGTGGAGCGCGGCAACATGCCGTATTCAGCAGTCACCCAGCCTCGCCCCTCGCCGCGCATGAACCGGGGTACGCCAACCTCAACCGACGCGGTACAGATGACGCGGGTATCGCCGAAGGCGACCAGCACCGACCCCTCGGCATGGCGCGTGTAATGACGCTCGATCGTTATGTCGCGCAGCTGGTCGGCTGCTCTTCCGCTGGGTCTGGCCACACCGTTGTCCTTACCTGAAAGAATGAGTGCGGCAGTATACGGGAAAACCCCTGCGCGCCCGAGCCCCGCGCAGTCCGATCGCGCCGCTGGCTGTTCGCCTGTCGGCTCCAGCGACAAACTGGTAAACTTTCGCGCTCTTGGACGCGCAGGTAAGAGAACCCGATGATCAACAGCATGACCGCCTTCGCGCGGGAGTCTCAAGAGACGCGCGGCGGGGTGCTGACCGTGGAGCTGCGTTCGGTCAATCACCGCTACCTCGACTGTACCTTCAAGCTCCCCGATCCCCTGCGCTCGCTCGAACCGGTATTGCGCGAGCAGGCCGGCAAGGCATTCGCCCGCGGGAAACTCGAGTGCCTGGTGAGACTGCAGTCCGGCGGCACAACGACCGACAACCTGCAGGTCGATGAGGACAGGCTGGCGGAGCTGCTCAAGGCGGCGACCTCAGTGGCTGCGCGGGTCGACCACCCTGCGAGCCTGGACCCGCTTGGGCTCCTCCAGTTCCCCGGTATCTACAGTGCCCCGGCCCAGGACGAGGACCAGTTGCGCAGCGATGCGACCGAGTTGTTCGCACGCACCCTGAAAAACATGCGCGATACGCGCGCCCGGGAGGGCGAAAAGCTGGCGAAAATGATTACCGACCGGCTGGACCTCGTCGCGGTAGAAGTGGAAAAAACGCGGGAGCGGCTGCCCGAGCTGATGCAGGAACAACGCGCGCGGATCATCCGCAGGATCGAGGAGCTCAATGTCGAAGTCGACCAGGGAAGGCTGGAACAGGAGCTGACCTACCTCTCGCAGAAATCCGATGTCGACGAGGAACTGGACCGTCTCGAAGCGCACGTGGTCGAGGTGCGGCGCGCGCTGGACAAGGGCGGCCCCTGCGGGCGACGGCTGGACTTCCTGATGCAGGAGCTGAACCGCGAGGCCAACACCCTGTCCTCCAAGTCGGTCTCCGCCGGCACGACCAAGAGCGCCGTCGAGCTCAAGGTGCTGATCGAACAGATGCGAGAGCAGATCCAGAATATCGAATAATGGCCACTCGCCACAGGAATTCGTCATGAACAGCCAGGGAACCCTGTTTATCGTCTCGGCACCATCGGGCGCGGGCAAGACCAGCCTCGTGAAGGCGCTAATCGAGCGCTGCGACCAGGTGATGGTCTCAGTATCCCACACCACGCGCGGCATTCGTCCGGGTGAAGAGAACGGCAGGGACTACCACTTTGTCCAGGAATCGACCTTCCTCGAAATGCTCGAGCGCGCCGATTTCCTCGAGCACGCACGCGTGTTCGGCAATTTGTACGGCACCTCCTCGGCCTGGGTCGAGGAACAGCTGCAGGCCGGCCAGGATGTCATCCTCGAGATCGACTGGCAGGGCGCGCGCCAGATCCGGACACACCGCCCGGACGCAAAGGCGATCTTCATCCTGCCACCCTCGCGCGACACCCTGGAGCAGCGCCTCACATCGCGCGGACAGGACGATGCAGAGACTATCGCGGGCCGGCTGCGCGAGGCGGTGCAGGAGATGTCCCACTACGTCGAATCGGACTACGTCATCGTCAACCGCGATTTCGACACGGCACTGGAGCAGTTGCACGCCATCGTCATCAGTACTCGCCTGACCACCGCCCGCCAGCAAGTGGCACAGCGGGGCCTGCTGGAAGATCTGCTCGGTACGCAGGCCCCCTGACCCCCGCCATTTGTCCACTATTTCCGCTGGACGAATCCGCCGCAAAATAGGCTATAATGCGCGGTTCCTTTTGAATTGAAGTCGCGGCACCTGCCGCCACAGCTTCAAAGACATCAACCACAAGCAGATGGGAAGTACACAGCAATGGCACGAGTAACGGTTGAAGATTGCCTGGACAACGTAGCAAACCGCTTTGAACTGGTCATGGTCGCCAGCAAACGAGCCCGCCAGATCGCTACCGGCGGCAAGGATCCGATGGTTCAGGAAGAGTCCGACAAGCCCACTGTCATCGCCCTGCGTGAAATCGCGGAGGGACTGATCAACCAGGACATTCTCAGCCGCGAAGAAGAGCTTGAGGCCGAAGAAGAACTGGCAGGTGTGATGGACAGCAGCGACGTGATGCCGCTGGACGACGCCGGCATGGCGGCACCGATGGCCGCTCCCGACGAGCCGCTGTAACAGCCCGCAGTACTCTCCAGGGCGTCTGTGGCACAGATGAATGCGATTCAGTCCATAGAGGCCCTCAGCTCCACGCTCCGCACCTACCTCAATCCCGAACAGACCAACCATGTAAAGCGCGCCTACTTCTACGCGGAGCAGGCGCACTTCGGGCAGCGCCGCCGTAGCGGTGAAGCCTACGTCACCCATCCCCTGGCCGTGGCCGCCATCCTGGCGGACATGCATATGGATCACCAGAGCCTGATCGCGGCCATGTTGCACGACGTGATCGAGGATACCGGGATCGACAAATCCGCCATCGGCGAACAGTTCGGCCCGACAGTGGCCGAGTTGGTGGATGGC
>CAYGOX010000175.1:7753-8208 GCA_964351485.1 uncultured Halioglobus sp. | reverse complement strand
ACTGCAGTCGCCGGTCCGCCGAGCTCGCCTTCCAGCCCAGTTCATAGTTGGTGGCGATTTCCTCGTCAAATTCGCCGTTGAGCCCCTGCAATTCGCGCCGCTGGTTGTAACCCCCGGATTTAAACCCACGACTCACGCTGGCATAGGTCATGATATCGGGCGTTGGGAAATAGCGGATGTTCAGCGAGGGTGAGACAGCGTCGTCGGTCCGCGATTCATCATAGGCAATATCGGGCCCCGCCACGGGCGGGATATCGATGATCGAGGTAGGCAGGGTGATCTGTGTACCCACACGCTCTTTTTGCTCGACGGTGTAGCGCAGTCCCAGCGTCGCACTCCACTGTTCTGCCGGGTTCCAGACGAGCTGTCCGAACATGGCAAAACTGGTGGTCCTGTAGCGATTGTCATCGTGGTTGTCGGTGCCCAGTGGAAACAGCGCGCCCAGCGCTCCGATA
>CAYGOX010000175.1:0-7743 GCA_964351485.1 uncultured Halioglobus sp. | reverse complement strand
ATATTGCCGGCCAGCGCGGCCGACTGAGCCGTCGTGCCAAACGAATCGAGCTGCGAGTAGTAAGCGTACAGACCGCCCTGGTATTCCCAGGTTTCACCGGCGGGGGAGGCCAGGCGCAATTCCGACGAATACTGGTCCAGATCGACTGTGGCACTCCCGGTGACAGCATCGTAGGGGCCGAAATCGCCATCAAATGCGCTGTCCGCCTCGTAGTGCCGCCAGGCATTGATGAACGTAAGCGTGTGCTCATTTGCCATCTCCCTGTCCCACTGTAGCGATACGCCGCCCACTTCGATCCTGTTCGAGGTCGGCGCGTTCGGGGCATAGTCGTTCCCAAATGGATCCGGCGGCGGTGGCACAAAGCCTTCGGACTGTTCAAACGAGGTGAACTGCAGTACCGGTTCTCCGGCGTCGTTCAGCCCCAGCGCCTGCTGCAACTCAAGCGACGCTGCGCTCAGTGCCGGCGCATTCAGTACCGACAGCCCGTCGTAGCTGATCACACCCAGCGCGCAGCAGTCGGTCTCCTCGCGGGTGTAATCGAGAGACACCAGGAACGTGCCCAAATCACTGTCGGCTGACGAGTAATCAAACAGTGTGCGCGAGCGCAGCCCCCATTTGTCTGCATTGTTGAGCCCCTCGCCAGTCAGCTGATTCTCAACCTGGTGGTCGCCGCGAATCGCAAAACCGGTCAAGCGTGTCGCGTGTCCGCTCTCGCCCAGCGGCAGGTTGACCATGCCGCGCACCTCGGCGCGTTCCTGTGAGGTGAGCGTCAGTTCGACCTCGTATTCCAGACTGTCCGACGGCTGCCGGGTAATCACATTGATGGCCCCGGCGGCAGTGTTCTTGCCGTACAGCGTGCCTTGCGGGCCTCGCAGTACCTCCACGCGCTCCACGTCGACAAGATCGCCGATACTCATGCCCGCGCGACCCTGGTAAACGCCGTCGATAAACACCCCGACGCTGGGGTCGATACCCACGTTGTTGCCGGCAGACCCGATACCGCGAATGCGGATGGCTGTCGAACGCGAGTCTGTTCCCGGCGTAATCTTCAGGCTGGGCGTGTACTGCTCCAACCCGGCGAGATCCGTAACGCCTGTCGCGGCAAAGAACTCGCTGGTGAAAGCGGAGACCGAAATCGGCACCTCCTGCAGACTTTGCTCACGCCGGTTGGCCGTGACCACGATCTCTTCCAGCGCAAAAGCGCCGCCCGAGGCCGGCTGCGCAACGCCGATCTGCGGCGCGCTGCCAACCGCTGACAACAGCAGTACAAATAACGGTTCACTGCGCACAAGGCGCCGACGGGCTACCATGCCTGTCACTCCCCGTCGCGGATAGGGGCTGTTCCCAGGCCCTGGAAAATCAGGGTCAGGACCGCGTCGCGGGTGATCTCGGGCGCATCGTCCTCATCCATCAGGTGCCCGATGCGGTTGTCGTTGACCAGTGAGACGAACCCGTGAATCGTCGACCAGAGCGTGAGTGCCTGCAGCACCGGGTCGCCGCTGCGTACAATCCCCTCGGCCTGGCACCGCTTGATGCCCTCGACCATCTCTCCCAGCGCCGCGGCGCCTGTATGACGCAGGCTGACATCACCGGTGCTGCTGAGCATGTCGCCGCTGTACATGATCCGGTAGTACGCCGGGTGTTGCAGTGCGAAATTGATATAGCCCTGGCCGCTGGCGGCAAACTGTTCGATCGCACCGTCGCCGGCCCGCGCCTCTTCCTCCCGCATCATCTGCTGCATAAGCGCAAAACCCTGCTCAACAACGGCGAGAATCAACGCGTTCTTGTCGGCGAAGTGCCGGTAGGGGGCCGCGTGAGAAACGCCCGCGCGCCGGGCGACCTCGCGGATGGTGAGGCCCTGAGGCCCGAGTTCGCGGATGACGTCCAGTGCGGCGTCCAGCAGGGCGGTGCGCAGGTCACCGTGGTGATAGCGCTGTTTTGCGGCGGTCATCATTGTTTTTATTCCGTCCCTTGATCAATTCCAGATGCTACCAGACCCCGACGCAGGTGTTGATATTGTATACATGCTGCCGGGCTGCTAATGTTTCTGGTGGTAACACCTGTTTTTGGTCGACACCAGCGAGGTCAATCACGTGGCAAAACCCATGTCGGCGACGAATCCCTTCCTGAATTTCCCGTTCGGCGCAATCCAGATGGAGTGCTCCGCCTCCGACCTGATCGTCGAGGGCGAGGTACCTGAGGCACTGAGCGGCACCCTCTATCGCGTCGGTCCCAACCAGCGTTTTGCCCCGCGCGGTGACTACCACCTGTTCGCGGGCGACGGCATGGTCCACGCGTTCCACATCGATGACGGCAAGGTCGATTACGTCAACCGCTGGATACGCACGGCCAAGTGGAAGCTGGAGGATCGCGAGCGGCGTTCGCTGGTAAACCCGATGAATCCCTTCGACTGCGATCCGGATTACGCCGAGTTTGTCCTGACCGACAAGGACGGGCTGGCCAACACGGCCGCCGTCTGGCACGGCGGGCGCATGCTGGTGATGGAGGAGGGGCATCCGCCGTATGAAATCGATCCGCTGACGCTGGAATCTATCGGTAGCTGGAACTATCGAGGCAAGCTGCACACGGCTATGACCGCACACCCGAAAGTCGATCCCGATACGGGCGAGATGGTGTTTTTCGCCTACATGGCCACCGGCCCGTTTTCGTCGGATGTCGCACTGCACAAGGTCAATCGCGAGGGCATTCTCACCGAAAGCCATATCATCCCCACGCCGTACTCGGCAATGGTGCACGATTTCATTGTGACGGAGCACTACGTCGTGTTCCCCATCATGCCCATCACCGGCAGCCTGGAGCGCGCAATGGCTGGTGGTCCGCCCTTTGCCTGGGAGGCCGACAAGGGCGTGTACCTGGGCGTCATGCCGCGCCACGGCGGCACGGCGGAAGACGTGCAGTGGGTGCCGATGGACTTGTGTTTCGCCTTCCATTTCATGAACGGCTTCGACCGGGATGGCGTCATTACCGTGGACGCCTGCCAGTTCGAGAATGCGCCGCTGTTTCCCACGCCAGAGGGCGAGTCGGCCGGCAAGGCGGCGCCGTATCTCACGCGCTGGACGATCGACATGAATGCCGATAAGCCGCGCGGCGTCTTCAAGCAACTCGGTGATCACGAGGCGGAGTTCCCGGCCTGTGATCCACGCCATGTTGGCAAGGCCTATCGCCACGGCTGGTTTACCGCCCCCGATGGCCAGCTCAAGAGTCCGCTGTCAGAGAACGAAAACTTCTACAACATGATCGTGCATTACGATCATGACACCGGGGCCACGCAGCACTTTTCCTGCGGGCAGGCTGTCACCTCAGAAGCGATTTTTGTGCCGCGCAGCGAGGACGCCGCCGAGGGCGAGGGTTACGTGCTGGCCGTCGTCACCGCGTTCGATACGCGCACCAGCAGCCTGTTTATTTTTGATGCGCAGCACCTCGCCGACGGGCCGGTGGCAAAAGTCCACCTGTCGCACCGGGTGCCGGCGGGCTTTCACGGCGCCTGGCGGCCTGCTCAGTAACCTTTTTCGAGGTCGACCACGTTCAGCAGCGCCTCGCCGGCGACGTAGCGCCGCAGGTTCTCTGCGGCAATGATCATCGTGCGCTGTGAACTGTCGATGCCCGCGGCGGATACGTGCGGCGTGATAATGACATTGTCCATTTGCCACAGCGGGCTGTCGGCCGGCAGTGGTTCGGGGTGGGTGACATCCAGTCCGGCACCGAACAGCTGTCCCGATTGCAGTGCCGCTATCAGGTCGGCCGTGACAGTGCTCTGGCCGCGGCCCACGGACAGGAACAGTGCGCCTTTCTTCGTCGCGTTAAAAAAGCGCTGGTCGAACAGCCCGGTGGTTTTTGGCGTCAACGGCAATGCGTTGACGATCACGTCGGCTCGCGCTGCAAGTGTGTGCAACTCATCGGCCAGCCCGACATATTCGACGTAATCCGGACCACGGCGCGACGAATTGCGTGTGGCAATCACCCGCATGCCCAGCCCGTGCGCGCGCAGGGCGATCTGTGAACCGATGCCGCCCAGGCCTACCACGAGCATCGTCTTGCCGTGCAGTTCCCCAAAGCCGGTGGAACCGTCAGTCAGGCGCTCCCATCGACTGTCCTGTTGCGCTGCGTGGTAGCGCGGCAGGCCGCGCGCAATGGACAGGAGCATCGCGATGGTGTGTTCGGCAATCGCCGGCCCGGACAACCGTTTGTTGTTGGTGAACACGATGTCGCGGGCCTGTTGATCGGTGTAGCCCTTGCAGTGATCCATGCCGACAAAGTAGTGATGGAACCAGCGCAGCGTGTCCGGGGCCATCGCCAGCGCCGGGGTGGTGCACAGGCCGATGAGTGCATCGGCACCCTGGAGGAGTTCGGCCGAGGGAATGAACCCGCCGGACCGGTCGATGACCAGTTCCACGTCGCCGGCGGCCTCGCGCAGTGCCTTTTCGAACGCGGGCGAATCGATGCCCATCGCCGGCATCATCATCACGACGACACGCGACGGTTTCCAGTTCTGGTGTTTCGACATGGGCACGGCCGCCTCACGCAGGCCCAGTCGTTCTATCAGGTCCTGCGCTTCGGGAGCGGGTCCGGCGAACGACAGGGTGGGTATCAGAACGAGCAGGGTGGCAATGCATCTGACAAAAATGTGCATCAGGCGGGGCATGGCGAATGTCCAATAGTCAGTCGGGCGACCATCATGGTCTGTCTGGCGCTGGCTGTCTACGTAAACGCACGGCGCATACAGGCCGGACCCTGTCTGCTACTATCGCGCAAAACGCAGACAGCGAGGTAGTTCGGACGTGGGTGACAAGATTACGGTGGCGCGACCCCTGGTGGTATTGCACGGCGATGAAATGGCGCAGGTGGCTTTCGAGCGGATACTTGAGCGCTTTGTCACGGCGCGGCTCGCGATCGATCTGGTGGAGATCGATCTCAGCGCAGAAAAGCGGCTGCTCACCAATGGCGAGGTCGTGCTCGATGCAATCGACGCACTGAACACGCACGGCGTCGGCGTCAAGAATGCCGGAATGACCGTCAACCGGCAGCAGCTCGACGAGCTTCTGGCGCGCAATCCCCAGCTCAAAGAGGACGCGCTGGATCGACTGGCTACCAAGTCGCCCAACGGCGCCATCCGCAAGGGCATCGGCGGCAATATCACCCGCGCCGACATCCCGTTTCGCAACCTCAAGGGTGTCCGGCCCGACTGGATCGGCCGCGATATCGAGGTGTTTACGATGGACACCGGGGGTATCAAGCACAGCGCCAACGCCCTCTCGCGCGCAACCGGCGTGGCCAAGGTGTTGTTTGTGGGCAGCAGCGGCGATCCGCAGGAACTGCACCGGCGCGTGTTGCGCAAGGGCGACCCATGGTTGCTGGCGACGAATGAGCTGGCGGCGGTGCGAGAGTGGGCGCATGCGTTTTTCCAGCGAGCGCTGGAGCAAAAGCGCGATGTGTACCTCGGTCTGAAAGACACGGTGATTCCGGGCTACGACGGCGTCATGCGCGAGGCGATCGAAACCATTTACAACGAGCACTACCGCGACGCGCTCGCCAAGGCCGGCCTTGCCTATCACTACGAACTGATCGACGCGCAGGCTGCGCGCGTGGTCGCCAACCCGCCCGAGCGAGCGCTTTGGGGTGTGCCGGATAACACCACCGGACGCAAGTTGTTCAAGCTCGTGAACGAGCTCCGCAAGTTCGGCATTCCCGATCGCAAGTACCACGTGTCGATTTCGCGCATGAGCGCAGGCGGCGGTGACCAGTACGGCAGCTTTAATATGCCGGTCCCCGAAGACGGCATTCTCAAGGTCGTCATCGACGGGGAGGAAGTGCACGCGCGTGACGTGTGCGCGGGCGACCCATTGCTGTTCATGTCCAATGATCGCGAATCGATCAAGGACTGGGTAACTCAGGTGTTTCGCGACGCCTCGTTAAACGGCAAGGAGGTGTACTTCGGCCTGAAGCGCGAATACATGGAATACGACGAGGTTTTCAGCAACGTCCTGCTGGAAGTGCGACGTGAGCTGGCCCAGTCCGGCACGCAGCCGCCGTCCTTCATGATCATGCGCCCTTCGAGCCAGCTCAAGAAGATGATCACCGATCCGCCGCGCAACGCGCTGTACCCGGCGCAGAATCTCGACGGGGATATTTTTTCCGACATCTCCGCCGCCCTGGGCGGGAGCCTGGCGACCGCCAGTTCAATCATCGAGAGCAAGTCGGGCACGATGCTGTTCGAGGCGCCCCACGGCACTGCGCACGATCTTTACCTGAAGTATCTCGAAACCGACGGACGCGAGGCGAATTTCAATCCGTCGGCGCTGCTGTACGCGCTCGCCAACGCTTTGCAGACGCTGGCCGAGCGCGAAGATAACCGTGCGTTGGCCGGTTACGCCGACGCGCTGAAAACCGCGCTGGTTGAGACGGTCGAGCAGGGCGTGATTACCGGTGACCTGCGCGGTAAGACTACCGAGCCCGAGCGCGAGCAGCTGGTAGACATGGACGGTTTTCTCGACGCGATGGAAGCTAACCTGGATCGGCTGGGCAACACCGCCTGAATCGTAGCGCGGTGCTAGAGCACCTCGTCGAAGAAGTTGCGCATCGCCTGCCACGAGCGGCGGTCCGCTGACGCGTTGTACACGGTACCGAAGTCCGGGTTATTGGCACCGGGACGGGTGAAGGCGTGTACGGTGTGGCCGTAGGCGTGCAACTGCCAGTCGGCCTTGCGGCGGTTCATCTCTGCCTTGAAGGTTGCGACCAGCTCCGGCGGCACCATCGGGTCATCTTCGCCGTGTAATACCAGCACGCTGGCAGCCATGGAGTCCGAGCCGGGGAGGTCGTGCCCCTCCAGGCCGCCGTGGAAAGACACCACACCGCGCACGCCCTCGGCGCCCGCGCGCGCCAGATCCAGCACCGCTGTACCGCCAAAGCCGTAGCCCATCGCACCCAGTCGCGCCGGGTCGGCATTGGGTAGGGAGCGCGCCGCGGCGGCTGCCGCCTCCATGCGCGCCGTGAGCAGAGCGCGATCCTCCAGGTAGGGTGTCAGCGCCTCCATCAGTTGCGAAGCATCCTCCCAGAACTTGCCGCCGCCGTAGATGTCGATTGCAAACGCGATACAACCGGCTTCGGTGGCCAGCCGAATGGCCTTGCTGCGCACTTCATCGCCGAGGCCGTCCCAGGCGTGGACGACCAGCACAACTGGCAGGGGCCCGCTGGCATTGTCGGGTTGGTAAACTTCGCCGCGACAGGTAACGTCGCCGGCGGGATATTCCAGAACGGTCGGTGTCATGGTCTTGTTCCCCGGGCCGCGGTCAGTCGTTGACGCCGCCCATGCACAGGTATTTGATTTCCAGGTAGTCGTCCAGGCCGTACTTGGAACCCTCGCGGCCGACCCCCGATTCCTTCACACCGCCGAAGGGGGCGACTTCGGTGGAGATGATGCCTTCGTTAATGCCCACGATGCCGTAGTCCAGCCCCTCGCTCACGCGCCAGATGCGGCCGATGTCGCGGGAATAGAAGTACGCTGCCAGGCCAAAGGGGGTGTCATTGCCCATCCGGAGCGCCTCTTCCTCGGTTTTGAAGCGAAACAGCGGGGCGACCGGCCCGAAGATCTCCTCATTGTAGACGTCCATGGTGTCGTCTACGTCGACCAGTACGGTGGGTTGGCAGAAGCTCTGTCCCTGATCGGTCGTCTCCTCGCCGCCGACCAGGACCGTTGCGCCCTTTTCGCGGGCTTGTTGCACCATT
>CAYGOX010000174.1:477-8211 GCA_964351485.1 uncultured Halioglobus sp. | reverse complement strand
TTGAAGGTCGTTCTACCAGTGCAAGCGGTGGCGCATCTTCACATGGCGGCGAAACGGGCAGCCCATTTCCAGCATGCCCTGTTATAGCAAAGAGCAGGAGCATTAATACAAGCGTGACACACACTGTGTATGTCACGCTTGTTGTAGTGCGGTTAGCTTGGTCAACCATCACAGCACCCATCAGTTGAACGGGGCTGCATCAGAAGTTGTACTTGGCTTCAACACCATAGGTACGAGGCATAGCGTAACCACCGAGTATGGTTCCGAAGAAGTCCCGGAAGCTGTAGTTCTGGTGATCACTGTCAGTCAGGTTACGTCCCCAGACAGACACTTCCCAGTTTTCCGCATCACTCACCAGGCCAATGCGCGCACTGACGGTGCCATAACTGTCAACTTCGCCAAAGGGCACCTCAGATCCATCCGCAAGCGTGTGACCTTCGTCGTTGCTCGCTGTGATGTAGTAGCCATCCGTGTAGCTATAATCCGCACGCAATAACAGGCTGGATTCGATAGCCGGCAGCGGGTAATAGTACTGCGCCCCAAGGGAGGCGGTCAGTTCTGGTGCATACGGCAATTTATTGCCAGAAGCATCACCCCCCTCCGCATCCCCACCCGGGAAGCTGTCAAATTCTGCATCCAGCAGACCCAGGGCTGCGGTCAACTGCAGGTTCACCGTGGGCTGATACGTCACGTCTATTTCCACGCCCTGTGTAATTACCTCAGCTGCATTGGTGATCGACAAAGCCGTGCGGCCGCCACCCAGATCGACATACTGGTTCACCTGATAGTCCTCAAACTCAGAATAGAACAGTGCCACACCCACACGCAGATTCTGATCCGGGAATTCGCCTTTGTAACCGACCTCATAGCTGGTCACTGTTTCCTGGTCGAACTCAATGCCGGCTTCAACCTGATCTACGTTGATGAAGTCCAGATTGTAGCCGCCGCTCTTTGAACCCGTGGATACCCGGCCGTAGATATAACTGTCTTCGAACACAGCATAATTGAGTCTGCTGGTGGGATCGAAGCTGTCATCGGTTCGGCTATCCACAACCGTGGTCGTCGCAATTCTGAATGCTCCGGAATTTGATCCGTCAATGTTCCAGTCCACGTCCTTGGTCTCTTCTCCATAACGGAAGCCAACACCCAGGGTCAAACGGTCGGTGAGGTCATAAGTGCCGTTAGCAAATATTGCGTAACTCTCGGTTTCTACCGTGCCGTCAATGTCCACGGCCTTTCTGGTGGGATCTATACCAAAAGCCAGGATGGGAACTTCAACGCCTGCCCCGGGGAAGAAAACCGTACCCAGACCTGGAATCGCATCGCGATCCGTAGCGCTGTCTTGCTGGTAATAGTAGATGCCCGCCACATACTTGAAGTTTGAGTCGTCGGGCGAAATGATCTGGAATTCCTGCGTAGTCTGTTCATAGGTGTCGGTATAGATCACTCCCAGGAATTCGGCGCTATCGTAATCAGGGTCGGCGTCATAGGTGATTTCACTGTCGCGGTAGGCGGTGATCGACTTGAGTAGGTAACCTCCTTCGGTTTCATAGTCGAAGCTTACCGATGCGCCTTTGAGCTCCTTATCTTCAAGGACCGTTTGTTGCGAGAATTCGTACTCGTCCTTGCCTTCTTCCGGCAGGAAGAAACCAAAGGTATCGGTCAGCGGCTCACCATTAAAGCCCAGTCGATCCTGCTCCATGTAATCCGCACTGATGTTCATTTCCAGCGAGCTGCTCAGCTCAGAGCGCAGATGCACGCGGCCGGACACGGCGTCCCGCTCATTGGCTTGATCGCCATTAAACAGGTTGTCGACAAAGCCGTCTCGGGTTGTTGAATTGCCATAGAATTTAATGCTGGTAGTGTCGGTGAGGGGTACGTTGACCGAACCCTGGACTTCGAGGTTATCGTAGTTGCCGACAATGACACCCACCGAACCTTCAAACTCGTCACCTGGCTTTACCGATGTAAGGCTGATTGCCCCGGCTACCGTGTTTTTGCCAAACAATGTGCCCTGTGGGCCGCGCAGCACCTCCACTTGTGCCAGATCCACCAGCCCCTGGTTAGCCGCCGGCGACTGCCCCAGGTAAACACCGTCAAGATAAACACCCACACGGCTGTCAAAACCGATATTACGGCTGTTGGCACCGACACCGCGAATAACAATGTTCGTACCGAAGTCGGAGTTCTGGCTGATCATCAGGTTAGGCGTCAGGTCGCCCAATTCCTTTAATTCCCTAACGCCGCTCTGCTCAATCGTCTCTGCACTCAACGTGGTAATAGAAATGGGCACTTCAATCAGACGTTCCGAGCGTTTCTGAGCGGTTACCACCACTTCCTCGAGCATCGATTCCTGTGCTTGTACGGCGGTATAGGTACTAAAAAGTGCACCACTTATAGCAGCACGCAGAATAAAATTGGTTGTACTGCTACATGTTTTTGATTTCATCAGAGCTTTCTCCCACATTGTTTTTTATAGGGCATCCTGGCACAACCGCATAAGCTGGATCGCTCCAGCGGTTATCACTTCTATTACGCCTGCAGGCCGTAACACGAGAGGGATTATTGCCAGTGGACGAACATCATGCTTGATGTGAATGGACAACTGCTTTTGCAGCAGGTGCCTGCCTGGTCTCCATTGCCACCCACTGGCGTATCGGGCGCGAGCGTATTCGACGGCCCCTGCTACCTGTCATTGCCAAGCTGCGACGAAAGCACCTTCGACAAGGGACGAAGAAAACGGGTCAGCGGTGAACTGGGCACCGTTGAGTAATAGGCAATAACAACGCCCTGCTCCGGCAACACGTACAGGCCCTGCCCGAAAAGCCCGCCCTTGAACATGCCACCATCGGCATACACCGCGTCCCACTGGCGTGAATTACCCAGCGGTTTTTCACCGAGATAGGCGCTGAAGCGCTCGCCATCGCCTTTCATGAAAACCTCGTGGCTGTGATGAGGCCTGGCGATACGCGCCCTTGCGGCATCTGAGACGACCTGACGGTCTGCGACCAGCGACCAGTAAGGGGTGTAGAGCAAACCGTAACGCGCCAGGTCACGCAGCCGCGAGGACACAATACCGTGTGCCAGAGCCATGCCATCCGGCGCGAGATGCACCTGCAGCGGGCCCTCAGCGCGCACGTGAGACCAGACCCTCTCGTCGAAGGCGTCCGGCCAACTCTGCCCGGTTACGGCTTCGGCAATGAATACCAGCATCTGGGTGATACCCGAGCTGTACTCAAATACCTGTCCGGGTGCTCCCGTGCGCCCTGCGGTTTTCAATATCTCGCGCACGGTCTCGACCTTGCCATGCTTGTAGGCTTCACCGAACTCGGCGAGGTAGTAACGCGTCGCCGTCGAGTCCGGTTCCTGCCGCGTCTGCACACTGTCGTGGGTATCGGTACCCGGAACCATGTCCAGCAACTCAATGATGCGCACCGCGCCCAGTGCGGTACCGGCAAAATCAGGCAGGTGCTCGGCGACGCTATCCGTCTCGGCAAGTTTACCCTCATCAATCAGCTGTTCTATGAGCAGCGCCGCGGTGGGTTTGGCCACTGATGCCCAGAGATGGCTGTCCGCCGGCTTCAGGCCCGGATAAGCCTCGTAAACCACCTCGCCGCGGCGCAGGATGATGATCGCCTTGGTGGCCGAGCGTGGATCACTGATCGCTTCGGCCAGGGTCATGGTACCCAGGTCGGTTTTCGCGCTCACTTTATCAAGCTTCCCGGCCCAGGCGCTTTCGTTGCGCTTGAAGGTGTTTGCCGGGAGCCGGTTGGGAAGCACCGCCGTGCGCATGGTGCGAGCGATATTCTCGCTCCACCAGGAGGTGATATCGCCACCGCCAAGCAGTTGTCTATAGCTCGCGGCGCTGGCATAGCGCTGGCTTTCTACCAGCGAATAGCCCTCGCGAGAATCCCTCGCGTCTACGGCCAGCGCGGTCAGCGGCGTGACAGCCACCAGCAATAACGGGACGAACACCCTGAATACTGAATGCATTGTTATCTCCTTTTTTTAACAGTCTGAGGGAATTGGGCGATTACACAGGTTGCAGGCACTGGTGACTGACATGCTTGACGTAACTTCTCGCCGCTTCGCGAAAAAGGGTCATGTGGCTTGCCTGCAGATGGGCCTGGAGGCTGTCCAGGCTCGCCCAGGCTTCCAGCAGCGTAATGGTGCCGGGGCGTAGCTCAACCTGGGTAGGCAATCCAATAGCGATATCCACCATGGGCTCATAGGCCAGGCACCCGTCCTCAGCTTTTACCTTTGCAACCGTCTCGAGTAACAGTGACAGAAAGTCATCCAGACAGTCCGGCAATAATTCAATTGTCGTCACTACCTGAATCATGCGCCTGCCTCTGTGGGTTTCTGTCGTATATCCAATGCTACCGACTTCAGTATTGCTTGAAGTCGGGTGTACGTTTTTCGGCGAAGGCAGCCATGCCCTCTTTTTGGTCCGGCGTGCTGAAAAGTCCGTGGAAAAGGCGGCGTTCGAGTTTCAACCCGGGGATCAACGGCGTTTCCGCTTGCTGGTTCACAGCTTCCTTGCCCGCCAGCACGGCCAGGCGCGGGTTGTTTGCAATCACTTTGGCCAGTGCCATCACCTCTTCCATCAATTGGCCATCTGCAACGACCTGAGAGATCAAGCCGATACGTTCGGCTTCCTCCGCCTTGATATGTTTCCCGGTCAGGATGTAGTACATCGCCTTGGCCTTGCCGACCGCGCGCGTCAGACGGGCAGGACCGCCAGCGCCTGGAATAACACCCAGAGTCACCTCTGGCAGGCCGAACCGGGCCGTTGTATCGGCAATGATAATGTCGCACATCAGCGAGATCTCAGTGCCGCCCCCGAATGCGAAGCCTCTCACCGCCGCAATCACCGGCTTACGCAGCTCAGCAACCTTGTCCATGTATGCAGCCAAATCAGTGAGGTACGCACTCTCAAAATCCTGCGACGCAATCCACTTCAGGTCGGCGCCAGCACAGAAGGCCTTGTCGCCGCCCGCTAGGACCATACAGCTGATACTGTCGTCGGCATCAAATCCCATCAAGGCATCCGTCACCTCAATTGCCACCTCTTCATTCAATGCATTCATTGCTTCCGGACGATTGAAGGTCACTACGCCGACGCTGCCCTTGCGTTCAGTTTTCATGTACTTGAAATCGTTCATGATGAATTCTCCGCTGTTGAATAAACCGGCCTGCCTAGCGCGGCAAGCCAACCGCCCGCGCCTCTGCCATCTCCCGCACGTCCTCTTCGCTGTAGCCCAGGTCCATCAGCTCAGACAGAGTGTGTTCACCGATGCCCGGTGGCTTTCTCGGTTTGACCTTGTCGATACCTTGCGCCTCGATCTGGATCGGGCTGTCAACAGTGCGGATACCTTCGCAGCCATCAACCTCGGGAAAACAGCCGTTGGCGATCATGTGCTCGTCGCGGGTGCATTCCTCAGTGGTCTGCGTCACACTGAAATTCACATGGCCTTTTCTCAAAATCTCTGCAATGGCTGAAAGATCGTGCGCTCCGATGATCTTCTGTATCTCATCAAACAGCAGCTGGTGGTTCTGGTAACGCAGCTCAGGGGTGCTGAATCGCTCATCACCCTTCAGGTGATCAGCCCCCAGGGCGTCGAGGCAGTTTTCGAAGTTTGCGGGATTGAGTTCCACAATAATGATGTAGCGGTCATCCCGGGTCTTGTAGGTGCCCGCGGTAACCGGGTTGGGCCATTCCGTGCGCCGGTACTTCTGTATCGGTGGCGCTCCCACCAGCGTCGACTGCAGCATGCTCGAGTTAATCCAGAGGCCGTTGCTCATGAGAGACGTTGACACCTTTGATCCCTCGCCTGTGCGTTCCCTGTGGAACAGGCCTGTCATGACCGCGCTGAACAGTGAGGTCGCCGTAGCTAGGTCGCCGGCACTGGCAGGCAACACTGCCGGGTCCCCGCCCTTGGGTCGCATTTCCTCCATTAGACCGGTGCTGGCATAAAGGGCGGTCATGTCATAACCGGGTGCGTCCTTGTCGGGCCCCTGCGAACCAAAGCCATTCACCCACGCGTAAATGACTTTTGGGTTAACCGCCTTGATGTCTTCGTAGGTGTGCTTGAGTTTTTCCTGCACCTGGCGTGGCGAGTTGGTGAGAAAGACGTCCGCGGTGGCGGCCAGCTTGTGCAGAGCTGCCTGCGCTGCAGGCACGTTCAGGTTCAGGGCTACCGATTTCTTGGTCCTGTTCTGAATGAACGTGGTGTAGGGGACATCACTTGGCGGCATAGGCACCACCTTGTGACCATATCGCCAAAGGTCTCCGCTTGATGGCTCTACTTTAATAACCTCCGCCCCGAGATCAGCGAGGATCACGGTTGCGGACGGAGCCGCCGCCATAGCGGCAACCTCTACTACTCGAATGCCCTCCAGAATGCCACCCATAAGCTTTTTTACTCCACGTGTTTTGGTTTAGTGCTCGCATTATTATTGCCGCAAGGCCGCAGGCTTCGCTTGTTTTGACCGGACAGAAAGCAGAATCATATTGCGTTATCAGTGTGCGAACCGCTGTCCGCTCATATCAAGCAGGCTAAACAGCAAGTCGGAACAATAACGCTGCAAACATTCGCATTGGACCGGTAGCTCAGTTGATGGCCATCGGACTGACATGCGGCTTAAAGACCGCATGCCCGGCGCCACGCGGACTGCGCACAGCAACAAGCAGGCCCGGGCCACTCCGCGCTGCGGAGAACCCGATACTGCGATAAAAATAGAGGGCTGGTCAGTTGATAGCATATCTGGGATTGTTGGGCGGTGTCGCGCTCCTCGTCTGGCTTGCCCTGCGAGGTGTCAACATCGTACTGGCGGCGATACTCAGCTCGCTGCTGGTAATTGTAAGCAATGAGCTACCGCTCGCCCGAGGTATCACCGAGTATTTTTCTTTCGGACCACTTGGCGCCTTCACCTTTGCAGGAAAGTTCTTCCTGCTGTTTACCGCCGGCGCCGTATTCGGTCGCGTGATGGGCGATAGCCACGCCGCGGCCAGTATCGCACTGGCGCTGGTCAAACGGCTGGGGGCTCACCGCGCCCTGTGGATTACCACCCTGTCCTGCGGCCTGTTGACCTATGGTGGTGTGGTGGCGTTCGTGGTCATTTTTGCAATGTACCCCCTCGGGCTGCGGCTGCTCAAGGAGGCGGATATTCCCAAGCGCCTGTTCTGTGCAGCACTCGCCCTGGGCGCTGGCACCTTCACCCTTACCGCCCTCCCCGGCACCCCGTCGGTGCAGAACGTGATTGCCGCCGTGGCGTTGGAAACTGACCTCTTTGCCGGCGGGTGGCTGGGCTTGATGGGGGCGGCGATCATGTTCGGGGGCGGCATGTGGTATCTGGAACGCCAGCGTTTGCTGGCTGCCCGCAATGGAGAGCACTTCGTACCCGGTCCGATGGATCGCATCGCGAACACTCCTGAAGACGACGCGCAACACCCGGCGGCTGCCGTGGCCATTATGCCACTGGCGCTGGTGCTATTGACGATCATGCTGCCTCGCCTGTTCACTGGCGTTCTGGATGAAACCACACTGTCATCAGCAGCCTGGCCATTCGAGCTGCTCCGCTTTGCCTCCAGCCAGCCCATAGTCTGGCCGTGTATTGCACTGGCGCTGGGTACCCTCATGGCGATCGTCCTGTTTCCGCTGGTGCGACGCGATGCACTGGTGATTGCGGGCAACGGCGCACAGGATGCCATGTTGCCATTGGTCACCACCG
>CAYGOX010000174.1:0-467 GCA_964351485.1 uncultured Halioglobus sp. | reverse complement strand
GGCTGTCATCGGGTTCGGCGGCGTGGTGACCCACACCGTCGGTTTCGAAAGTTTTACCCGGGTTATGCTGGACCTTGGCCTGCCGCCATTGCTCTCTATGTTTACCTCGGTAAGTCTGGTATCAGCAATTACCGGCTCCTCCTCCGGGGGCCTGCAGATCTTCATGCAGACCATGGCGCCAACCTATCTTGAAATGGGCATCAGCCCAGGCGCGCTGCACAGAATCTCGATCATGGCCAGCGGTGGCTTCGACTCGCTACCCCACTGTGGTGCGATTGTCGCAATGTTGACTATTACCGGCCTCACCCACAAAGAGGCATACAGGGATGTCGGTATGATCACGGTGATTCTCCCGGTCTTCGCCACCCTGTGCGTAATGGGGGTGGTGGCTCTGGGCTGATGGCTAGCGAATCTGGCGTGAGATTCGACAAAGTCTGCATTTGAGCGTGCTTCCGCTCGTTCAATCT
>CAYGOX010000173.1:2835-8238 GCA_964351485.1 uncultured Halioglobus sp. | reverse complement strand
TATAGCCGGGCACGGACTCGTTGACGACGGGCACCGTGTCGCCCTCGTCTTCGATACGCTCGTACTGGAACAGGGCGTTGAAGTTTTCGTTGGGCGACCACAACAGTTTGGCGCGGAACGAGAGCACGTCGTCGCCGCCCAGATCACTGCCGTCGCCGCGACCGGTCTGGCCGTCGATGCCGCCGCCCGGATTTTGCAGGCCGGGCGCGACCGTCAGCGGACCGTAGACCGCATTGTTCTCGTAGTAGCCGTCGCTTTCGAGGTGGACACCGGCAAAGCGGAACGCCAGTTGATCCTCGATAATCGGGATATTCAATGCAGCGGTCGCCTTCTTGGTGCCGAAATCACCCAGTTCGAACCGCAGGTCGGCGTAACGCGCGTCCAGTTCCGGGCGCTTGGTCTTGACGTTGATCGTACCGCCGGTGGTGTTCTTGCCAAACAGCGTGCCCTGCGGGCCGCGCAGCACCTCGATCTGCTCGATGTCGAACATCTCCAGGTTCTGGGTCTGTACGTGGTTGACCACGAAATCGTCGATGGTCACGCCCACCGGTGATTCCTTGTACACGATGATCGTGGACTCGGACACACCGCGCATCGCGAAAGAGGCCGACTTGAACGCCGATACCGTACCGGCCGACAGGCTCGGCACCAGCACGGCGATGTCGTTGAGGTCCCGCGGTGAGTACTTCTCGATATCGCTGGAGGTCACCGCCGTCATCGCTACCGCGGTTTTCATGATGTCGGTGTCGACGCGGCGTGTCGCCGTGACACGCACCTCTTCCAGCACACCACTTTGCGCATAGTTGACCTGTGGTGTCAGCACAAGGGCGGGCGCCATACCCGCAAGGAGCGAGCGCTTGATCTTCTGCCAGTTGAGAAACTGCTGGGTGCGTTGGGTGGGCTGCATGCCTAATTCTCCTGATTAGTATTTTTTGTGTCGCTTGCGGTGCTGGGTGTAACGGGTGGAGCTATGATCTTTGCGAGTTTATTTTTTGAATATAATTCAAGATTGAACCACCTACTTGTTTTTGTCAAGTAAAGTAAACGGGGCAATTACCCAGAATTCAGGCGGCGCTCGAGCTCGACATGGAAGTGCCGCAGGCGCTGTTCCTGCTCGCCCCAGAGCTGACCCTGGAAGCCGCGACTGCGCATGCCCTGCTGGACGATCGGCAGGAACGCGGCGTCCTGGCTCAGCACGAGGCCCAGGTTGGCGTCTTCATCGATCGTGTAGTGCTCAGTCGGCGGGCGTACCCGGCCCGAGATGTCTGTCCCCTCGGGCAGGCCCATCCACAACGGCGGTGTGTAATCGGGATCGTCGACCGGCATCACCAGCGTCATGGTGTCGTAGTAGAAACGCTCCGGATCGGTTTCGTGCGGGACAAAACGCATCAGGAACACGGCCTCCGGGTGACAGCCGATCTGCACGTTGGGAAAGACCCCCGTGGCCCAGCTGTCCGAGAGCTGTCCGTCCTCGAACCGTTCGTAGCCCAGGTCGAGCCGGTCCGAGCGCGCTCGCTTGCCGGCCTGGATCGCGCGTCGAACATCCTGCGCGGTGCCCTCGAAGGTGGCGGGATCAACGCCGGCGTCCTGCAGCATCATCTGCAGGCCCTCGGTGACCGACTCCTGATCGTGGATGCGCGGGCTGGGCTGCCCCAGCGGGACAATCATCCGGCTCGCGCCGTTGGGATACAGGTCGTACTGCACATTGAGGTCGCCCATGACGCCGCGCGTTTCCGGGTGCACGGCGTGCAGGTGGTAGCTCTCGTAAAAGGCCTCAACACCGACCTTCCAGTTGGCGCCCCACTCGCTGCGCACGTGGCGCACCACGTTCATGCGATCGAGCTGGTAGGCCTCCAGGTAACCCGGCGGCAGACCCAGCGACTCGACCAGCGGCGGCGGGTTGTCCTGCATGTTGATAAAAATAATGCCGGCGTGGACTTCACAGGCCAGTGCCGTCAGGCCGGGCCGGTGGGCAACCACGTCCGGGTGGAAGGTTTCCTCGTCCGTGATGCGCCGCAGTTCGCCGGTGTTGTGGAAACTCCAGCTGTGAAACGGGCAGACAAACACCTTGCGGTTGCCGCGCTCTTCGGTGACCAGGCGCGCGCCGCGATGGCTGCAGACATTGTAGAACGCCTGCACACCGGCCTCGGTGCGCGTGACGATAACGGATTCGCTGCCCAGGTCGAAAGTGAAGTAGTCGTTGAGCTCGGGTATGTCCGCGACCACACCGGCGATCAGCCAGGTCTGCGACCAGAGTTTGTCCCATTCGCGCCGCATGTAGTCGCGATCAAAGTAGCCGTCCTTGGCGTAACGCTCCGTTCCGTTGTCGATGCTCGGCTGCTTCGCCTCCAGCGAATCCGGCGCCGCCTCGGGATTAATAACGGCCAGGGGGATGGTGGACGTACTCATGGGGTTTCCTCCTGCAATCTGAACATCGGCATCTGTATATCCTCACCCCAGGGTTCGAACACGACGCTTACCGCGGCGCCGATTTTCACCGACTCGGGTGATGCGGTCTGAATACCGCTCATCATGGTCACGCCCTCGGCGAGCGCGACCAGCGCCACCACGTAGGGCGCTTCGTAGGCTTTCGAGATTCCGCGGCGCACCACGGTACAGCTGCGCACGGTGCCCTCGCCGCTGGCCGGCGTCCAGGTCAGGGCTTCGCCACCACAATGGCTGCAGTGGTTGCGCGGATAGAACTGGAAGCGCGCGCAATCGTCGCACCGCTGCAACAACAGTTTTCCCTCGCGTGCGCCCTCCCAGTAGGGAGCGCTGAGCTGCGTCTCGCGCGGCAGAATTTTCGTCACGGGTTATCCCTCCCCAGGATGAGCGCCGCGTGCGAGGACATGATGCCGCCCTGCGCGTGAACGAGCCCTGCCTGCGCGTCGGGCACCTGTCGCTCGCCGGCGGCATGGCGCAACTGCAACACGGATTCAGTGAGGGCAAACATCGATCCGGGGTTCCCGGGATGGCTGTGCGAGAGCAGCCCGCCGTGGGTATTGACCGGCAGCGCGCCACCAGGCAGCAGCGCGCCGGTATCGACAAACGCGCCGCCCTCGCCCTTCGCACAGAAGCCCAGGTCTTCCAGCTCCACCAGCACGGTGGGCGTGAAACAGTCGTAGAGCTGCGCGAAATCCATGTCGGCCGGTCCCAGCCCGGCCATGGCGTAGGCGCGCTCGCCCGCTTCGCGTGCAGCCGAGGTGGTCAGGCTGCGGGCGGCGGTGATGTGTTCGTGGCTGTGCCCTTCTCCGGCGCCGAGCACATACACCGGCGCGTGCGGCAGGTCGCGCGCGCGCTCGGCCGAGGTGAGCACAATGGCCGAGCCACCATCGGACACCAGGGAGCAGTCGAGCAGGCGGAGCGGATCGGCGATGAGGCGCGAGGCCAGTACATCGTCCACCGTCAGCGGTTCACGCATCTGCGCGGCCGGGTTGCGGCAGGCGTGGGCCCGCGCGGCAACCGCGATACCGGCCAGCTGCTCCGGGGTGGTCCCGTACTCGGCCATGTGGGCAGCGGCGATCAGGGCATAGTAGGCCGGCACTGTCAGGCCGTAAGGCTGTTCGAATTCCGGGTGACCCGTGGACGCCTGCACCAGCATGGCCTGGTCGCGGGTGAGTCCGGTGCGCATGCAGTCGGCCATGGCCACCACCACGGTATCGGCCATGCCCGTGACAATGGCAGAGGCGGCGTGGTGAATAATGGAGAAACTGGCGGCACCGCCGGCACCGAGCGCCAGGCAATAGCGCGGAAAAATCTGCAGGTATTCCGCCATCGCCTCGGCGTGGTACAGCATGGGCTGGGCCATCGCGTTACAGGTCAGCAGGCCGTCGACATCCGCAAGGCCCAGGCCGGCATCGGCGACGGCGGCGCGGGCAGCCTCCACACACAATTCCATGGGCGTCCGGCCCGGCAATTCACCGACCTCGGTGTCGGCGATGCCGACAATCGCCACCTGGCCGCGCAGGGCGTGATCAGGCATCGCCAAACCGTACGCGCACAGTGCCCGGCGTCACCACCTCGCCCTCTGCGTTCTTGATAAACACATCGATCACCGCCTCCCCCGCTTCGGGATCGGTGGCCGTCACCACACCGCCCGAGGTGAGCGTGTCACCCACATACGTGGCCACGCGGTTGGAGTACTCGATGGAAACGATGCGCCCGTCGTCGGCCAGCCACTCCTCGACACACTGGTGCAGCCAGTCGCCCAGCAGCGGCCCGGCAATCACCAGGCCCGGGTAGCCCTCCACGTTTTTCGCATACGGCTCGTCGAAATGAATACGGTGGCCGTTCCACAGCGCCGCGTTGTAGAGCATCAGTTGCACGTTGTCGCAGGTAAACTCGCGCCCTGGCAGCGTGTCACCCACGGCCACTTCGGCCAGGCGTGCGGCGGTCGAGGCCGTCATCGCAGAATCCTCGTGGTTTTTTCACGGATCACCAGGTCGCCCTGGTCGTCGGTCACGTCCATCACCACCTCGTAAAAAATCAGTGGACCGGACCTGCCCGCTTTCTCATAAATATCAGTCAGCGTGCGCGTGGCTGTCAGCCAGTCGCCCGGACGGACGGGCTTGTGGTACTCGATGTTCAGTCCGCCTGCCATGGCCTTTTCCAGCGGGAACTTCGGCAGCAGCGTGTCGATGGACACGCCGTCGGGGGTGAGCTGGTCGAGTTCCACCACGTCCCAGAACAGCGCCACGTGAAACATCGGCGGCGCCTCATCACCGTCCAGGTACTTGCGCTGCCGGTTGTCGGTCGCCACCGCATACTTGCGGATGTCGCGCCGCGTCACCAGTTCGCGGCGCGGCTCGCTCTGGCGCCCGATGGTGGCCAGCAGCGCGTCGGACAGCAGGCCCGTCATACTTTTTTCTCCTCGGTTTCCCAGTACGGGTCGCGCAGCGTGCGCTTGAGAATCTTGCCGGTCGGCGCCTTGGGCAGGCTGTCGACGAAATCGACCGAGCGCGGCTTCTGGTAGGAGGCCAGGTGCTGCGCGGCGGCGTCGATAATCTCCTGCTCGGTGGCCTGTTCGCCGGGCTTGAGCACGACCACGGCCTTTACCGACTCGCCCCACTCATCGTCCGGGATACCGAACACGGCCGACTCGAGCACCGCGGGGTGCTGGTGAATCGCCGCCTCCACCTGCGTGCTGTAGATGTTTTCACCGCCGGAGATGATCATGTCCTTGGCGCGATCGACAACCGGCAGCGCAAGTACCTCGATGGCGATGAGGCGCCGCCGATGTTTCACGTGGCCCTGTTCTGGGACGTGGTGGAACTCGATCAGCTCACCCCCGACGGCGTATCCATCGACACGCTGTTGCCGAAGTTTCCACTGGAAAAGGCGATGGCCGGTGGGCTCAACATCGAGTACCACAAGCCGGTGCGCCCGGGCGACTGGCTGACGGCC
>CAYGOX010000173.1:0-2825 GCA_964351485.1 uncultured Halioglobus sp. | reverse complement strand
TCAATCGGATAGATATTCTCGCCGCCGCGGATGATCATGTCCTTGGCGCGATCGACAATAAAGATGTAGCCATCGCTGTCCCACACCGCGACATCGCCCGTGAACATCCAGCCGTCGCGCAGGGTCTGCTGCGTGATCTCGGGGCGCCGCCAGTAGCCCACCATATTGGCTTCCGAACGCACCGCGATTTCGCCCGGCGTCTGACCGTCGCGCGGCACGGTCTCGCCCTGGGGATCGACCAGGTTGATCTCGGTCACTAATCCTTCCCTGCCACAGGATGCGAGACGCTCCGGATGATCGCCAGAGAGCGCGCGCTGATGATCCTCCTGGCTCAAAAAGCTCATGGTCATGCCTTCGGTCTGCCCGTACCCCTGGATAATGGTGCAGGGAAAGGCGTCGAGTGCGGCTGCCACCACGCTGCGCGGCATGGGCCCGCCGCCGTACTGGATGTTGCGCAGGCTCGACAGGTCGAATGCATCGAACTTGTCGTCCGCCATCATCCAGTTCAGCATCGTGGTGATGCCGAGGAAGGCGGAGACTTTTTCGCGCTCAATGGTTTCCAGCGCGAGCCGCGCGTCGAAGTTGATCAACACAATCGGGCAACCGTGGGCATGGTAGTTGATCGCCAGCGCCACCGGGATGTGGAACATCTGCCCGGTCAGCATGTACACGTCCGAGGGCACAATGCGCTCGGCCACAGTCTGGTTGATCATGCCCATGTAGAGCGAGCGGTGCGTGTGCAGCGCGCCCTTGGATTCGCCGGTAGTGCCGCCGGTGTAGAGAATCAACACCGGGTCGTCACCGCCGTTGTCGCCCAGCGACGCCGACGGCTGCGTCGGCGCGGCGCCGAGCAGGGATTCGTAACTGTCATCGCTACCGGGGCCGAAACTCAGGTGATGATCGATCGCTATCTCGCTCTTCAGCGCGTCCTGCACGTCGCGGTATTCGCCCGAGCACACCAGCAGGCGTGGCTCGCCGTCGTTGAGGATACGCAACAGTTCCGGCTGGCCCAGACGCCAGTTAAGCGGCTGGATGACCAGCCCGGCCAGCGCGCAGGCGTAATAGACCTCCATGTACTCGATACTGTTTTTCGACAGGATCGCGACCCGGTCTCCCTTGTTCAGCTGCAGAGTGTCGACGAACGCGTTGGCCAGTTGCGTCACGCGCCCGGCCAGCTCGCCGAAGGTCATGCGCCGGCCACTGTGCACGTCGATCAGTGCCTCGCGCGCCGGGTCCAGCCGCGCGGCTTTGAGTGGAATACGCCCGATGTTCACGTTGTCGCCCCGACCCCTAGTAGGGTTTGTCCAGTTCCAGGTGCCGGTCGAGAATGCGCCACTGGCCGTCCTCCTCGACCACGGCATCGCGGTACACGCCGGCCGTGAGCAGTTCAATCGCCCCGTTTTCGGTGGCAAACAGCGTCAGGTTGGACACCGCGACGGGCACCTCGCCGGATTCGTCGAAAAAGATATTCGACACCACATGCCGGCGAACATCGGTCTGCTCGGCCATCGATTTGGTCATCAACGTCATGATGCCGTCGCGCCCCACGAAGGGACCGACCAGGTCACCGCCGGCGATACGCATGCTGAACTCCGCCGCGTTCGCAAAGCAGGCCGCGAGCATGGCCTCGTCGCGCTCGTCGTAGGCGTAGGCCGCGCGACTGAGCAGTTCGTGGATTGCCAGCTTTTGTTCAACACCCAGCTTCATGCTTGTGACTCCATTCCGAGAACATCGAGGGTACCGCGCCACGCCAGCGAACCGCCGTCCACGGTCCACACGGCGCCATTGACGAAAGACGATTCGGGGCTGGCCAGGAAACAGACCAGTTCAGCCACGTCCACCGGCTGCCCCATGCGCGGCACGAGGTGAGTGAGGGTCATGGTATTGAGCATGGCCTGCGGATCGGGCGCCGCGGCCAGGAACTTGTCGACGATCTGCGTGTGAATCGAACCGGGGCAAT
Organism: uncultured Halioglobus sp.; assembly: GCA_964351485.1. Classification (GTDB taxonomy): domain Bacteria; phylum Pseudomonadota; class Gammaproteobacteria; order Pseudomonadales; family Halieaceae; genus Marimicrobium. The sequence continues at coordinate 865 of CAYGOX010000173.1, read as the reverse complement.
AACAGTTGACCCGGATCGCGTGCGGCGCGAGATCCACCGCCAGCATTTTGGTCAGCTGCATGATCGCGCCCTTGGAGGCGCCGTAGGCCTGGCACTGCGGATATCCCGAGAGCGAACTGGTCGAGCCGGCATTGATGATCGACGCGTGTTCACTGTCCTTGAGGTACTCCAGGGCGTACTTCGCGCACAACCAGGCGCCGGTAACATTCACGCCCATGACGGTTTCAAAGGTGTCGCGACTCATCGTCTCCAGGGAGAGATCGGTGGTCAGCATGCTCTCGTGGATGCCGGCGTTATTGTGCAGCACGTCGATGCCGCCGTAGGCACTGGCCGCCGCGGCCATCAGTTCGCGCACCTGCGCCTCGTCCGTCACGTCGCAGTGCTGGTACACGGCCTCGCCCCCGGCGGCGCGGATGTCCTCCACCAGGGCCTGGCCGGGTTCGTCGTTGACGTCCGAGACAACCACGCGAGCGCCGCGCTCCGCGGCCAGCCGCGCTGTCCCGGCGCCGATGCCAACCGAACCACCGGTAATGACGAAGCGCAAATTCTCAACGCCCATGTCGACTCTCCCCCGAAAAGCGATACCGGATACTAGACGTGATTTGAATATTATTCAAATTTTACTTGCCCCTGCGCCGTGCGATAATTCCGCACAACGATCACCCCACGACAGGAAATCACCTCTTGGCCAAAGCGGCTGCCAAATCCCCCCCTGCCGAGAAGCGCCAGACGCGCGGAGAAGCGCGCCGGCGGCGTATCTTCAAGTCACTGCACGACTGCATCCTCTCGCAGGGCTACGTCAAGACCACACTGGCCGACGTCGCGGCCGGCGCGGACATGTCGGCCAGCCACCTGCTCTACTACT
>CAYGOX010000172.1:0-8306 GCA_964351485.1 uncultured Halioglobus sp. | reverse complement strand
TGCCGCCATCTTCGAGTGTCAGGGTTTTCGCAGCCCGGTCCACCGCCGTGACGCGCGTGCCCAGCACCAGGTCGATGTCTTTCTGCTCGTAGAAGGTGGCGGGGCGGATCAGCAGCTGGTCACTGTGCTGTTCGCCGGCGAGGTACGCCTTGGATAACGGCGGGCGGTGATACGGCGGGATCGGCTCGTCGCCCACGATGGAGATGCCGCCTTCCCAGCCGGCCTGTCGCAACTGGCCGGCGAGCGCGGCGGCGGCGTGGCTGGCGCCGACGATCACGGCGTGTTCACTGTCCATTGCCAAGGTGTCCTGTCTGATTCTTGAGACAACGTTCTTGAGATAACGAAGCTTACGCACCTGACGGGCACGGTCAATGCCCGGGTGCCGGCTTCCTGATCCAGGTCATTTTATAAACAACACTGTTGAATGACAAATTTTGCCCGTGTATGATTTTTCGACTCTTTTTCAGCCCCGCCAGAGGATTCGGGCAGCGCTGACCACCCGCCGGAGAATGCCATGACAGAAGCCTATATTATCGATGCCGTCCGTACCCCGCGCGGTATCGGCAAGCCCGGGAAGGGCGCCCTTTCACGGATGCACCCGGAACACCTGGCGGCCGTGGTGCTGCGTGCTATCGCCGAGCGCAACGACCTCAATACAGCCGAGGTGGACGACGTGATCTGGGGCGTTTCGGGCCAGATCGGCCTGCAGGCCGGCGATGTCGGGCGCATGGCTGCGCTGGACGCCGGTTACGACATCCGCGCCAGCGGCGTCACTCTCAACCGTTTCTGTGGCAGCGGGCTCACCGCGACCAACCTGGCCGCGGGCCAGATCATGGCCGGGATGGAAGACCTGGTGGTCGCCGGTGGTTCCGAAATGCTGTCCTACGTCACCGCCCACGGCATGAAAATGCGCGAGGCGGGCGTCGGCTCCGCCGGGATGGGCGTGGGCAATCCGCGCCTGCAGGCCAAACACCCGCAGTCGAACCAGGGTGTTTGCGCCGACGCGGTCGCGGCGATGGAAGGCATCACCCGTGAGGAACTGGAAGCATTCGGCGTGGAAAGCCAGCGCCGCGCGGCGAAGGCTATCGAGGAGGGGCGGTTCGACCGCTCCACTGTGCCGGTGGTAGACGACGAGGGTAACGTCATCCTCGACCACGAGGAGTATCCGCGCCCCGATACCACACTCGAGAGCCTGGCAGAACTCAAACCGGCCTTCGAGATGTTCCACAACCTGCCGTCGCAAAAAGACGGTCCGACCTTTGCCGAGCTGATCAAGCAGAAGTACCCGGACCTGGATTTCAAACCGCTGCACCACGTGGGCATTTCCTCGGGCGTGGTCGACGGGGCCGCTGCCATCCTGTTGGCATCGGGCGAGTATGCGAAGGCCCACGGCCTCAAGCCCCGGGCGCGTATCGTGGCGATGGCGAACGTCGGTGACGACCCCACACTGATGCTCAACGCGCCGGTACCGGCCGCGCGCAAGGTGCTGGAAAAGGCCGGATTGAGCGTTGACGATATCGACGTCTGGGAAATCAATGAGGCTTTTGCCGTCGTCGTGGAGAAATGCATCCGCGATCTCGGGCTTGACCGCGATAAGGTCAACCCCAACGGCGGGGCCATTGCGCTGGGCCATCCTATCGCCGCCACGGGTGCCATCCTCATCGGCACCGCGCTGGACGAACTGGAGCGCAGCGGTGGCCGCTACGCACTCATCACCATGTGTGCCGCCGGCGGAATGGCGCCGGCCATGATTATCGAGCGCGTCTAGCGACGCGCGGGAGACCGGTTATGAGCAATACCCCCAACCCGCCACTGCCGTGGCCGGAAGACGATTTTTCCGCCTACGGCCCGGTGACGGAGCAGCCGCTGGGTCGCATCCAGCATCACGTGGGCAGGGTGATGCACCGCAACTGGCAGTCCATCCCCCACGTCACCCACCACGACGAGGTGGATATTTCCGGTTTCGAGTCGCGGCGGAAGGCGTTCAATGAAGCCAACCCCGACCAGAAGGTCACCCTGTTGCCGGTGTTGATGAAAGCCGCCGTAGCGGTACTGCAGGAATACCCGCAGTTTAATTGTTCCCTGAGTGCAGACGGCGCCACGCTCTATCAGAAGGCGTACTACCACATCGGTTTTGCCGTGGACGTGCCCGGCGGGTTGCTGGTGCCGGTGGTCCGCGATTGTGACCAGAAGTCGCTGGCCGAGATTGCCGGGGAAATCGTGACGCTGTCGGACAAGGCACGGGGCAAGGGCCTGGCCATGGCCGAGATGTCCGGTGGCTGTTTTACGCTGTCTTCGCTGGGCCATATCGGTGGCACGGCATTCACACCCATCATCAACGCGCCGGAGGTGGCCATCATGGGGATCACCCGCACCCAGGCGCGCTTTGTGCCGGACCAGTCCGGACAACCGGTGGCCTGTCAGATGCTGCCGCTCTCGCTCAGCTACGACCATCGGGTAATCAACGGCGCGGACGCCGCCCGCTGCGTCCGTGCGTTCGGGGATTTCCTGGACGAATACACCTTCGGCTGATATTCCGGCGCTCCCGGATGGGAGCGTTTTTTTGTCCGGACTTATGGACATCACTGTTGACTATCATCCCGCACTGGCATTACAGTGCCGTCGATAAACCGCACTATTTCAATAATTCATGCCCGCATACTGGAGACAATAACCATGCATCAGCCTCGCAAGCTACTCACCACTGCCGTGCTGGGAGCGATCACCGCCAGCGCTGCCGCGCCCGCGTTGACGCAGGACGGCCCCCGCATCACCGAGGAAGTACTGGTCACCGGTACCCTGATCCGTGGCGTGGAAGCCACCGGCTCACAGACCTACGAGATGGACACCGACAAGATCAACGAGGTTGGCGCCACGACCACCAACGAACTGCTCGCCACCATTCCGCAGGTGTCCAACTACTTCAACCAGCGGCCCGAGCAGGATCCGCGCGGTGCCGACCGCCTCCAGGTCAACCGGCCCAACCTGCGTAACCTGCCGGGTATCAATTCCGCGACCGGTGCCACCACCCTGGTACTGGCCGATGGCTATCGTCTCGCCCCGGTCGGTACGGACCAGTCCTCGATTGACCCGGATGTCATTCCGGCAATTGTCATGGAGCGCATTGGCATTGTGACCGACGGCGGCTCCTCGCTGTATGGCGCCGACGCCGTGGGCGGTGTGATCAACTTCATCACCAAGGATGAGTTCGATGGCGTCCAGATCGACCTGGGCTACGATACCGGCGACGACTACGATTCGAAAAAGGCGGCGGTGATCGCCGGCACCAGCTGGGAGGGCGGCAACGGCTACGTGGCCCTGGCCACCACTGATCGCGATGCATTGCTGGCCGGTGAACGCGACTGGGCACTGCAGGGCGACTGGGACGAGACCGGGAGTGTGTTGACCCCCAATGGTACTGAGTGCCTCGAGCCGGTCGGTGCGATCTCCACCTGGTACTGGTACGGCGCGGGCTGGACGACCAACCCCGCCGCACCCGGCGCGGGCGTCCGTCCCGTGGGCGAGCCCTGCGACATCGATGCCGGGCGCTCCATCCTGCCCCAGCAGGAGCGTAACAATTTCTTCGCGTCGGTGACGCAGGAACTGACTGACGGCATCACGTTCAAGGCCAAGGCCTACTACATGGATCGCAACACCGTGTACGACAAGTACCCCATCGGTGACACGATCAGCGAGCCGGGTCCCGGTGAGCGCGGTATCGTGGGCTCCGAATCCGGTGAGCTGTTCGACACCGCCGCCGTGGGCTTTTCTTACGGCGCGCACCCGGACTATGTCGATCGTGACCAGGAGATCAATATCGAGACATGGGGTATCGCCCCCGAGATCATCTTCGACCTGGGCAATAGCTGGCAGATTCGCAACACTCTGTACTACGGCATGTCCGACAACCTCGTCGAGGAGCCGCTGTCCAACCGCGAGCGCCTGCTGAGCTATGTCGACATGGGTGCACTGGACCCGTCTGACGTGGCCTCGGCCGATGCCGCCGTGATCAATGACATCCTGGACTGGGAACTGGTTGACGAGGTTGAGCAGGAAATGTTCTTCGTCCGTTCCGTGGCCGACGGCGAACTGTTCGACTTGCCGTCGGGTGTGCTGCGCGGCGCCTTCGGCGTGGAGTACATGGAAGATTCGGTTGAGAAACGCAACGGCGAAATTAACCGGGGCAATATCGGTTCGCTGGAAGAGCGCAAGGCCGATCGCGATGGGATCTCCGTGTACGGCGAACTCTCTATTCCCGTGATCGAGACCCTCGACCTGTCGGTGTCTGCTCGCTACGACGACTACAGCGATTTTGGCGATACCTTCAATCCCAACATCGGCTTCGACTGGAGCCCGACCGACTGGCTGAGCATCTACGGCAAGTGGGGTGAGGCGTTCAACGCGCCGACCGCGCTCGACAGCATCAACGTCGCCTTTGGTCGCTATATTCGCGACGCGGCCGTGCAGGTACCGGACCCCAATAATGAGCGTACCAACCCCAACCGCGACGACGTGCTGTTGCTCGAAGGGGCCAGCGGTGCGCTGGAGCCGCAGACCGCCGAAATCTGGGGCCTGGGTTTCGAAGTGCGTCCCCTGGACGGTCTGCAGGTTACTGCTTATTACTACGAGATCGACTTCCAGGAGCTGCTCGGTGCACCCAACCCGCAGGAGTCCCAGGCGGTCAGGCTCAATCCCGACAAGTTTGTCTTTGAGCCCAGCGCCGAGCAATTGGCAGCGTTTATCGCCGCAACCGAGAACGGCGACCAGTTTGGCGACATCAGCGCGGCCGATGTCGGCGTGGTCGTCGACCGCCGTATCTCAAATACCGAGGAAGCGACGCTCAAGGGCTGGGACTTCGGTATTCGCTACGCGCACTCCGCCGCTAGCGGCGAATGGACTTATGGCCTGAACGGCAACTACCAGAGCGAGTTCGACCTGACCCAGAGTGGCACCGTGGTCGACCAGCTGACGTACGCGCCCGACCTCACCCTGGCCGCCGACATTGGCTGGTCGCGGGACAACGTGCGCGCCTCGCTGCGATTCCGTTACACCGACAGCTATGACGCCGATGCCGACGCCGCCGTCAATCAGACCAAGGTGGACGACTTCCTCGTGACTGACCTGTTCCTGGGATACGACTTCGAAGGTCACTCGGACGCGCTGGACGGCCTGTCATTGCGCTTCAACGTCGAGAACCTGTTTGATGAAGAGCCGCCTGTGTATCGTCGCAACGGCGTCCTGAACTATTCGGAGGCCGGTTTTACAATTGGCCGCGTCTTCAAGTTGGGGCTGAGCTACCGCTTCTGATAGCCAGCACGACGGGTCCGGCTGCGAGTGCCGGGAGCCCTTTGAGGGCCGCCGCTGATAGCGACGGCCCTTTTTTTGTGCCAGGCGTTTGGTGTTTAGAGGAAGCGGTGCAGGGGGAGGGCGGGGTTACTCGCCGAGCGCGTCGGCGCTGCTGACCACGGGGCGGTCCTCGCGGGTGCCGCGCATGCGGCGGATCTGGTCTTCGGGTTCACCGTCGTGGTGCAGGATGACGTGATCGTCGTGGACTTCCAGCAGTTTGCCGACGAAGGGCATGTCGTCAAAAGCCTCGGGTACACGGTAGCTGACGATGTCGCCGGGCTTGAACGTGCTGGCGTCGAAATTGAATTCGAAGGGACACTCGGTGTCCTGTGCAGTGACCTGATCTTTCATGGCAGCTCCTCAGGCGTCGAACAGCTTGCGGATTTCCCGGCGTAACAGTTTGCCCATCTCATTATAGGGTAGCGCGTCGACAACGCGAATCGTCTCCGGCACGCGCGAGGAGCGCAGCCGGTCGCGCACCAGCGTGCGCAGGGCGTCGTCGTCCAGGGCTTTGCCCGGATGGTAGGCGACAGCCACACCGATAGTCTCGCCCCATTCCTCGGAGGGAATGCCCACGGCCGCGACCTCGGCAACCGCCGGGTGGGCCTCGATGACATCCTCGATTTCACCGGGGGAAATGTTTTCTCCGCCGCGCACGATGACGTCGTCGGCGCGCCCGGCCAGGAACAGGTAGCCGGCCTCGTCCATCCATCCCGCGTCGCGGGTGGGGAACCAGCCGTCACTGGTGAGCGCGCTGCGCTCGCGGTATTCGCCGGACACCTGCTCGCCGCGCACGTAGATCTCGCCGCGCTCGCCCGCGGGCAAGGGTTTCCCCTCGTCGTCGCGAATCTCGACCTCGACCGTGGGCAGGGGCCTGCCGACCGAGGCCAGGCGCGCCTGTACTGCCGGGTCGTCTGAAAACTGCGCGAGGCGGTGATCGTCGGGGCCAAGCAGGGCGATGGTGGAGCTGGTTTCGGTGAGGCCGTACGCGTTGGTGAAGTCGGTAACCGGGAACATTTCCAGGGCGCGCGCGATCAGTTCGGGCGGCATGCGGCCGCCGCCGTAGGCGATGGCGCGCAGCGAATCGAGTGTGTGCGGTGCACCGTTGTCGATACTCTCGACAATGCGCGCGAGCATGGTGGGCACCAGGAAGGCGTTGGTCACCTGTTCGCTGGCGACCAGCTGCAGCCACGCGTCCGGGTCGAAGGCCGGCAGCAGCACAATGCGCCGCATCGCGTAGATCGAACTCATCAGCGCCGAGATGCCCGCGATATGGTAGGGCGGGACGCACACCAGCTGCGCGTCCGCTTCATCGGCGGAACAAAACTCCACGGTGCCCAGGATATAGCCCAGCAGGTTCTCGTGGCGCAACAGCGCCGCCTTGGGCGCGGCCGTGGTGCCGCTGGTGAAAATCTGCGCCGCGATGCCTTCGCCTTCGCGCGGCTCGTCAGGGGCGCCGTCTGCGGCGGCCTCCGCCGCGGCCACGAAGTCTTCACGCGTCAGGTAATGGTTGCCCTCGGCGCTGGCCAGATCGCTGGCGCGCGCCACGTCGCCGATCACGCAGGCCGGCGCCACGCGGTCGAGCAGGGCGCCCAGGTCGGTGTTGGCCAGGCGGTAGTTGAGGGGAACGTAGGGAATGCCGGCCAGCGCCGCGCCAAACAGTGCGATCGGCGCGGCTTCGCTGCTTTCATCGAGCAGCGCCACGTGAGTGCAGTTGCGTTCAAGCAACACTGCCGCTGCGCCGCGTGCGGCCTGCCACAGTTCGGCATAGGTCCAGCGGCGGCCATCGCAGACCAGGCCGACACGATCCGGGCCGGCATCGGCGGCCATCTGCAGCAGCAGCGAGATATTCATGGCGGGCGTCAGTCGGAGGAGGGCAGCGACTTCGCTTCCTTGGTGGTCAGCGCAGCGCCGTTCAGCGACAGCGAGCCCTGTCCGGCTTTCACGCACAGCAGTTCGACCGTGCCATCGGCATCGACGTAGCGTTTACCCATCGCGGTGCCTTCGGCGAATGCCGGATCCGGCGTGCCCTTGTCGGCCGGGGCCTCGTCGACCATCGGTGCGCCGCCACAGGCCAGCTCACCGTCAGCCGCGCGGATAACCATGACTTCGGTGTCGCACACGGCGCTCTTCAATTTGCTTCCTGGTTTCATTGTTATGTCCCGCTCAGGCAATCGCGCCCAGTGCTTTGAGTTCCTCGATTCTATCCCACTCCAGCCCCATTTCCATCAGCACCAGTTCGGTGTGTTCGGAAGCCTCGGGAGCGCGTGTGGTCTGCACCGGCTCGTGGTTGAACTGGATAGGGCCGCGCACCAGCCGGATCGGGTCGCCGCCGTCACTGGCCTCGACCTCAAACAGCATATCGTTGGCCAGGGCCTGTTCATCTTCGGCGATCTGCAGCAGGTCGAGTACAGGGGCCCACTGACCCGTGTAGGTTTTCAGGTGCTCGCGCCAGTACGCCAGCGGCTGCGTGGCGAAGGCGTCGCGCAGGATGTCGCTGGCCGCTTCCCAGTTCTGCATCAGTGCCTCGGCAGAGGCAAAGCGCTCATCGTCAGCCGCCTCGGGTTTTCCGACGTGTTCGAACATGCTGCGGATATGCGGCCCCGGCGTCAGTGTGCACAGGTTGATGGTGCCGTTGTCCGAGGTGGTGAAATTGCCCATGAACGGGTTGCCGGGGTTGGCGCCCGAGGTCGGCATGCGGTTGCGCGACACCTGCCCGCAGTCCATGCCCATGTCGATCGAGGTGCCGGCCGCCCACCAGGCGGTGCTGAGCAGCGACACGTCCAGTTCCAGTGCCTCGCCGGTGCGCTCGCGGTGGAACAGGGCCGCCGAGATGCCGCCGGCGATGTTCATGCCGCCGATAGAGTCGCCAAAGGCGGGGATGCCCTGCGAGATCGGTCCGCTCAGCTCCGGCGGGGACATCGCGGTGGCGATACCGCTGCGGTTCCAGAACGCGGTGC
>CAYGOX010000171.1:0-8309 GCA_964351485.1 uncultured Halioglobus sp. | reverse complement strand
CGGACTCCCAGACTTCGGTATCGTAATACCAGCGGTGATAAGCTTCGGTCGGTTCCATAACAGGGTTCCAGCAGCCCGGTTTGCAGCGATTGGGGCGCCAAAAATACCACGAAACCGGTCCAGGTGGGCGATGTCGGCCCGTCAGCCGGCACAGGAGCGCGGCGTGGGTCCGGCGCCACAGACGTGCTATAGTGCACCCCGCGTTAATCAACAGCCGCGCGCGGGATCTTCCAGAGAGCCCATTTGCACCGCGGCTCCCGGCTGCTACCAATCGACCCGTGAACATCGCCCTCGTCATCGTCAATTTCAACAGCGGTTACCTGCTGGTCCAGTGCATCGAGCATGTGTTCCGCCAAACCCGCGCGCCGGACACCATACTGGTGGTCGACAACGCCAGCGAAGACAAGTCGATCGAGATGATCAGCCAGGTGCCGGGCGTCACCATCTTGCGGCTGGACGAGAACGTGGGGTTCGCCGCCGCCAACAACCGCGCGCTGGAGCAATTGCCCGACAGCGACCTGTTGGTGACCCTGAATCCCGATGCCTTCCCGGCGGAAGATTTCATCTGCAAACTTGAAGAGGCCGCGCTGAGGCACCCCGAATTCGGCAGCTTCGCCTGCCGTATGATGCGCGGGGAGACCACGCTCGACGGCGCCGGCGATGCGTACCATCTCTCCGGCCTGGCCTGGCGGCGCGGCCACAACAAGCGCTGGAATCCGGCCAAGCCCTATCCTTTCCAGACATTCTCCGCCTGCGCCGGAGCCGCTATGTACCGGGTGGAAGACGTGCGTGCAGTGGGCGGCTTCGACGAATCGTTTTTCTGCTACATGGAAGATGTCGACCTGGGGTATCGCCTGATGCTGGCCGGGCGTCCCTGCGCCTTCGTGCCCGAAGCGGTCGCCACGCACATCGGCTCGGCCACCAGCCGGCGCTACCCGGGCTTCGCCGATTTCCACGGGCACCGCAACCTGGTCTGGGTCGTCGCCAAGAACACGCCCTGGCAACTGCTGCCGCTGGTGTTACCGCTGCACCTGATCATGACCCTGGTCGTGGCCGCACGCTTTATCGATGGCGGGGAACTGCGCAACTACCTGCGCGCCAAACGTGCAGCCCTGTCCGGACTGAAGCACGCGATCGCCCAACGCAAACACATTCACGCCTGTCGCAAGGCCAGCGCCTGGCAGGTACTGAAAGGATTCAACTACGCGCTCTGGCGCTAGCGATTCAGCGCTCGCTACAACCGTCTGCCGACGACCCTGAGTAATCTTGATACAACCGCTCGTAACATACCGGGCATACGCCGGGTGTGTACAAGTTTTTCCTCCGTGTACTGCAGGAATTCCTTCAGCACCGATCGGTAGGTCGCCTCGACTCCGCGGGTACGCTCCAGGAACAGGCTCGCCGTATCACCCGCACCCGCCTGCGCGTAGGGGTTCTGGAAAGACCGACGCGGCAGGTGGTAGCGCCGCGCGGGTATGGCCGGTGCTACGGGGGACAGTTCGATATACTGCGCGACCATCTCGGTAGCGCGCACCACCGGCTGCGAACGCACCGATTGCGTAACAGTCGCGATAGCACTGCGGTCCGCGTGAAGCTGCGCCAGCGAGTCGACGACCGCATCCACCTGCGGCTCCACCAGCCAGCCGTTATGTCCGTGCGTAACGCGATCAGCGAAGGCCCCCATGTTCGAGGCCACAACCGGGAGCCCGAGCGCCCAGACTTCGCTCAACGTGTAGCTGAACGTCTCGGGCACGACCGACAGGAGCATCGCCAGATCCGGCGCCACAGCCGCGATCTGCTCCGGCAGTCCGTCCAGTTCGTAATCGTCGATAACCTCACAGTTCTCCAGCGCGGCAAAGCGCTCGCCCTCGCTGCCCGCGCCCAGCAAGACACAATCGGCAAACGCCGCGATTCGCGGGATGACCTGGTATAACAAGTCGGCGCCCTTTTCCGCCGTCATCCGCCCCAGCACAAGCACCTTCAGCCGCGACCCGGCTTCCGGTGCGGGAGGACAGTGCGCTGCAAAGTGGTCCACCAGCGCGTCGTCCAGCCCGTGGGGAATCACGTGCGTGGTCAGTGCACTCACGCGCGGCTCCAACTGCGTGTAGCGATCCAGCACCGACTGCGAGGGCGCGATGAGCGTTGGCTGACTCACTTCGAGTTTCGCGAAAAATGTCTCGCGCAGGGAAGACCAGTGATAACTGTCCTCGTGGAGAAAAAACGCGTTCACCGGGTTCTGCGCACGACACTGCTCAAGCCGCGGCAGATCACAACGCTGGCACGGTGAGTCGAAGCAGGCGTACAAAGCGGGACAGAACGGGAAAAAATCGTGCTGCACGATCGTCGTGGGCAACCCCGTGTCGAGCAGGTCGAGGGAATGACCGATGAACGACGAGATCATCAGGGATTCGACGTTGAATTCACGAATGACCTCGTCGAGTAATTGCGCGTACTCCATCTGGCTGACAACCGTGGACAGGATCGGCTGCGCCAGCACGAAGGTGCGCAGCGGCACCGACATATCGGCGCCCCGGTAGAGCGCAACCTGTTGCCCGAACGCGGAGATATCACCAATAGAGCGCAGCACCAGGTGGTGACACGAGGTGTCATTGGCCAGGTAGTTCGCGATCCAGCGGTTCAGTCCACCGCCCCAGCTGTGGCCCACATGAAGCTGGACCGGCAGACACTCCACCGATCCTGCGGGTTTTTCTGCGCGCTCATCCAGCTCTGTCAGCGCGTGACGCAAACCCGCGAGGGGATGCCGTGTGCTGAAGGCGACTTCGGCGCTGGGATCAACAGGCGGCCGGCTGGCGACCGCCGGCGGACACTGACTGTCGTCGACAAATAACTGCGCGCTCGCTGTGAACCAGTAACCTGCCTCTCGCAGGCGTCGCAGCAGCGCGGTGTCGTCCGCAAAAGCCGCGTCCTGGCACTGCCGCCAGACATCGCCTTGCAGCACCAGGCAGGTCGTGGGCATATCCGGCATGGAGAAGGAGCCGCCCGGCGAATAGTCGTTGAGCCACTGATCGATTTCATCGACCGGCAGCGCCGGGCGATGCGACGCGTCGGTGAACACCGAGAGCTGGGCATGCTGCGCGAGCAACGGAGCCACGGCGCAGCTGCGAGCGGAGACCTGGGCGGCGGCCACCAGCCGCGCATCCCATGCCGGCGGCAACCGCACGCCGGCACTGGCAACAACGGTACGGTTGGCATCGAACGTGTGGGCGCCGAGCAATGCTACCCAGAGCGACTCCGACTCCACGGCTTCCGGCAACGTGTAACTGACCTCGCAGTTCGTGCCCTCCAGCACTGCGCGGACGGCCTCGGTGTCCTGCGCAAGCACCGACATGCGTGTTCCCACGCTGAAGCGCTCCACATCGCTCCACGTGGCGGCGAACCCTGCCGCCGACGCCTCCACCACGTACACCACGATGTGCCAGTCTGTGTCCAGCGACAGCGCCTGACGGGATGCAGTGCTAGCCATTGTCAGATGCGCGCCCGCCCCCGGCGAGACGGCCCAGCACGTAGAGCGCGTAAACCCAGAGCTTCACCGCGATTCGCTTGATGCGCCCCTGCACCGCCCCTGAAGTGATCAGCCGGTTGAAGTGAGACGCCAGATCATAAAACACGGTCCGCATGGGAACGCCTGTCTCGATCCTGACCGATCCTGAGGGCGGGTGTTCTACCGGGTGAGCGTCGTACCAGGCCTTGTAGCAATCGGGGCCGGATACCATGTAGGGATTGGGAAATGCACGCTGCAGGTCTATACGCTTGCGATAAAGAGTGCGATAGCCGGCCGTGATGGGTTGCCCGTTACTGAACGTCGCGTAGCGCGAGGGGATACGCCCCAGCGCACCCTGCCCGTGGCGTTCACACTCGTCGATGTACCACTGGCGCAAGGCGTGCAGCACGGGGCTGTCGCCTCCGTAGCGCTGCAGCATCGTGATCTGGTCGCCGCTGTCAAAACCGGAGAAATGATAAAACCCCAGGGGCTCACCGTTGATGGTAATGCCTTCCTCCAATGACCCCTCCGCGCGGCGGTTGGTGATATTCCAGGTCGCCACATTGAAGGCGGGCGAGCGCAGTATGGTAACGTCGTCAAAAAAGCAGGGCGCGAGATTGACCCATTTCTGATCCGTGAACAATCCATTGGCCAGGTCGTCCTGGCAATACTTTGCCAGGCGCTGCGCCCACCAACGGGAGAACCGGCGTCCTTCGGGCGAATTGCGCACACCGACGAAACCGAGGTTGAACACGCCGTGCAGCAAACTGGAGACCTCGTTGTCCAGGATGCCCATGTCCGTGGTTTCGGGGTCCGTCTGGTGCGGAGTTAACACCACACTGCTGCGCGACAATGCATCCTGCAGGTCATCGAGCCGCGAAAAGACCACCATGTCAGGGTCGAAGTAAAAGACCTGCGCGGCATCGTGCTTTTCGAAGATATATTCCAGGGCGGCGCCCTTGACCGCCGTGCACAGCTCGACGACCGAGTGTCCGAATGCCCACTGCGGCAGATTTTCGGTGACGAGATCCTCGATGAAGATGACAGAGTCGAAGGGCTCAGACGCCAGGTCCACCCCGATTGGCAAGGTGTCCGAGAGCACCAGGTGAAAACTGACCGCGGGATCAGTCGCCTTCACAGACTCTGCCAGCACCCGCGCCTTGGGCAGGTAGTTCGAGGTTATGCTGGTATAAGCGTGTACGTTGTCGGTCATGGATTACTCAGGTTGGGATTGGCGACGGAGCTGTTAGGCATCTGGGACAACGGTCGCTCAGGAAATGACCCTGATCGGCTCCGCCAGATCTTCAGAAATCTGCTTGAAAGACTCCCCGGGATTTTCCGGTGGCCCGAATTCACACTGGTTGCAGACAGGCACATTCGCCCGATCTGTCGCGAGACGCTGCACGAAGGCCTGACGCTCTGTGGAACGGAGCAGTTGCGACGCGCGATGCGTATCGAGGCTACCCAGACGCGCGGCGGCCGGGTGTGCACAACACGGAACAACCGTACCGTCCGCATCGACATAGAGCTGATTTACCTCATCGTGGTACCGCTCGCCGAAACGTTCGCTGGGCGCAACAAAGGTGCAGACGTCGGTGGGTGCCTGCACCTCCCGGCCCGTCATGTTCTCTTTCGACTCGGGCAAATACTTCCATTCGCGAAACTCCGGCTCCCAGCCGAGTGGCAACAGGAGCGCGTTCCAGCGCTTGATCGCCTCCTCGCTCTCCACGATGGTCCGGGTGACAAGCTGCAGATTCGGGGCGTGCTCATCGCGCAGCGCTTTGGCCCTGGCGAGAAAATCCAGCAACTTGGGCCACTTGCTAGGCGGCCGAAGCGCCTCGTAGCTCTCGGCGGTGCCGTCGCCGTCACAGCTGACCACCAGCCGGTCAAGCGCCCCCGTCTTCAGGGCGGATTCAAAATCCGACCAGTTGCAGTATTGGGCGTTGGTGGAAATCTCGAGCACATCCGGCGTCCAGGGCTGCGCCTGGATCGCCAGCAGAATACCCGTCAGGTCCTCGTGCAACAGCGGTTCGCCGAAGTTGAACAGGCGCATGTACTGGATGTGCTGCACATCGACATTGTCCAGCCGACGGCGAAACGCCTCGACCTCAACCCGACGTACCTTCTCCAGCAGCGTGGAATTGGGACAGCCGACGCAGCGCAGCTGACAGCCATGGACGATATCGATCTGGAACGTGTGAAGGCTGCGCAGGGCCGTGCCGTGTTCTGTGGAATCTTCGCTTACCAAGTCACCTGCCTCATGCTGCCACGTCCGCACCACACCACCGGGCGCGCTGATTTGGGGTGGGCCGGATTATACCCCAACGGACTGCTTTCTGAGCCGTAAAGTGACATTGTCGTTCCAGGCCCAGGTCTGGTTGACGGCCCACAGCGTGCGCGTGCGCTCGTCCAGAGCGTCGAGCACCCGGGAATTGTCCGCAACGTGTCTTTGCGTGGCTAACTCGAGGGTCTCCAGCCGCCGCGCCAGCGCCTCCAGCCTGGCCGCGGGGACAAGCCCCAACCGCCCGAGGAAGCGCTCAAACAGTCCCGGACTGGGCGGGACGGCAGCGGTGCGCGCGCACAGCTCGCGGGAGTACTCCCCCAGCGACGGCGGCTCATCGGCAAAAGGAATCACGGTGTGCGGCTGCGCCTCGTAGCTGCTCCACTCCAGTGTGAGGCCGAACACTGCAGCCATCGAGCTGATAAGTTCGGGATGATAGAACCGGACATGTTCGGGGTCGCGCCAGAAACCCAGCAGCTGCGAGCGAATGGACTCCGGATCCGGGAACGTCAGCATCAGCACGCCACCGGGCCGCAACCGCTGTGCTATCAGGTTGAGCAAGCGCTCTACCGCGTCAACGGGAAGGTGTTCGACAAAATGTGAGCAGTTGATGCCGTCCACTAACGGACCGTCACCGTCCAGCATTGCCAGGCTGTCGCCCGTTTCAATGGCCAGGCCCAGGCCGCGCCCATAGGCAGCAACTGCATCATTGCGCTCGATGCCCCGCGCCTGAATGCCCTCGCGGCGCAACGCGTCGAGCAATAGCCCGGCGCCACACCCGAGATCCAGGACGGCATCGAGCCCGCGAAAGTGCTGCACGTCGCCCGCCTGCATCCGCATCAACAGCGGGTGATCACGCGAGAGGCTTTCATAAACGGCGTAGTCGAAGCTCCCCGGCGGGTCGCTCCGCAGCTTGAGGGCCGCCCGAAGCCGGTCAACCAGTGCCTGCTCCGATTCGCCGATTAATGTGTCGGGCAACGGCGCGCTGGCCAGGCTGGCCAATCGCGCGCGTACCGGCTCTGTCACCAACAGAGTGTCACAACAACTCAGCGCATCATCGAGCCAGGGGCTAACGTACTCGTCGAGCGCGAGATCGAACACTTCAGTGGAATCTGCACAGAATAGGCAGGTCACGCCCAGCAAGCGCGTCAGTCGTGGCAGGTCTAGAGTACAGCCCCAGAGACCCTGGATGACCACCACCGAAGGGCGAAACTTCATCACCTGTGCGGCGAACTCACGATTCAGTGCTTGCTGTCTGAACGTTCCTGCCAGCGGCTGGCAGACCTGGTTCACTTCTACCTCAAGATCATTGCCCTGATTGGCAACCGTCCAGGCAACACCGTCGAGCGAAGGCGGGGAGCGGTGCGCCTCCCCCACCCAGAGGACTGCCTGGCGGCCCCCGGCAGATTCCGCCGCCCGCTCCATCAGCGGGCGGTACCGCTCCGGGAGCGGTCAGGCAGCGGCTGCATCACTTCTGTCCGTCGGACTTGGCGTATTTTTTCACGAGGGCGTCAAGCGCTTCGGGATTACCTTCAATCGCATCACCCGAACGGATGGCAATCACCTTGTCCTGCCAGATCTGGTCGCCCATCTGCACCTGCAGCTGGTCGATAATCTGGTCCTTGACCTGCTCGAAGGGAATGGGGCCACCCGGTTGCTTGTCGTGCAGTTTGATCACGTGATAACCAAAGCTGGTTTTTGCCGGCTCGCTGATCTCGCCAGGCTTTTCCATCGCGAATGCAGCGTTTTCAAACCCGCGCGCCATGCGACCGCGCTCAAAGTAACCCAGGTTTCCGCGGTTGCGCTCAACCGATCCATCCTCTGAATACTCGACCGCAAGCTCCTCAAAATCCTCGCCCTTTACTGCGCGCTCACGCAGTTGTGAGGCGAGCTTGAAGGCTTCTTCGTCACTGCGGTTCTCGTCGATGCGTATCAGGATGTGAGACGCCTTGACCCGCCCGGTACTGATGTAGGAATCCTTTTCCGCAATATAGGCTTCACGTGCCGTTGAATCCCAGTCCACATTTTCAAATGTTTTGCGGATATAAAACGCGCGGTACTGGTTGATGAGTTTCCGCTGGTAAGCAAGCTCAGCCGCCCAGCGCGCCTGCTCGCGGTCGATCGACATCGCCTCCTCCGCCTCGGCGGCGAGCGAGCGCACAACGAGGAGCGATTCCGCCATTTCGGCAAAGAAGCCGGGCTTGTCTATCAGTGCCTCACGACGCTTGGTATCGGACGGCAGGTTCTCTTGCATGTAGCGCTCGATATCAGTTGCCGTTACAACGGTCGCGGGTGACTTGAGTACGAACGCCTCATCAGCAGTGGCGACCAGCGGCAGGGCCAGGAGAAAAAGAAGCAGCGTGTTTTTCATAGGGCGTTACAAAACCTCGAGACAAAAAAAAGCGCCAAACCTGAGTTTGGCGCATTATACCCGCTGCCTCGCGGCAGCGTTCAACTATTTGAGAGTTGGCGTCTAGTTCGGTCGGCCGTTGTTGTACAGGTTCCGATAAACATCACAGTTGTTCG
>CAYGOX010000170.1:3915-8314 GCA_964351485.1 uncultured Halioglobus sp. | reverse complement strand
GGAACCCTTGAGCACCATAGGCCGCGCTTTGAGGTCGACTTCCTCGATGTGATCAAACACTACCTGCGCATCGAAACGCTCCACGTGCTCCTGCATCTGCTGCATAAGCTGCGGACCCTGGAGATCGTGCGCGCCACCGGGCCAGTTCTCCACCTCGGTGGTTGTGGTGAGTTGGCCGCCCTGCTGGATGCCGGTGATAACCACGGGTTTGAGGTTGGCCCGGGCCGCGTAGATGGCCGCGGTGTAGCCCGCCGGGCCGCTGCCCAGAATGATCAGTTGGTGGTGCTTGATGTCGCTCATTAACGGTTTCCTGGTTTGAAAGGCGGGCACATGGCCGGTGTTCGGTGCAGTCAGTTCACGGAGCTGTCCGGGTGTAGAATTAACGTGAATTCGCCACCCTGGAAGGGTCGGTCCGTTCTGTCTGCGGGCCGACTATGGTACTTTAAAGCGGAGCGCGCTACAAAGATGAAGATCTTTTGAGAATATATCTATAACTTGTTGAAATAAATAACGATAAGCGCGCATGATCGTCCCGGTCCAGAATGGGCAGGCACCGCACCGGGAAGCTCACAGACCCAGGACAGATCCTTGCCCCAGGACGTGAAATAACTGTGCAGGACACCACCAATCCAAACTCCGCGCTGGGCCCGAGGCTGAGAGAGGGCGCCTTCATCGGCGTCACGGCCATCTGCCTGTACCTGTTGATGGCCCTGCTGACCTACAGTCCGTCCGATCCGGGCTGGTCCGCTACCGGTTCCGGCAATGCCATCGCCAATCTCGGGGGGCCTACGGGCGCCTGGCTGGCCGATGTGTTTTTCTCCCTGGTCGGCTACGCCGCCTACCTGTTTCCCCTGATGCTGGCCTACCGGGCGCTGATCATCCTGCTGGAGCGCCACGAGTCCCGCGGCTTTGACTGGCTCAATTTCGGCATACGCACGCTGGGGCTGGTCCTGGTGATGATTGCGGGCACCGCGCTGGCGGCGATGAATGACGCGGGCGGCGGCGCGCTGCCACAGGGCGCCGGGGGCATACTCGGGCAGTCGATTGGCCAGGCGTTCAATACTGCATTCAGCGCCGTGGGCGGGCGCCTGATTCTCCTGGCCGTGTTCCTGTTCGGGATGACGATTTTTACGGATTTGAGCTGGCTGCGCCTGATGGACCGGATCGGTGCGTTCAGCATCGCCGCGTTTACGAGCGCGCGTGACTGGCTGCGCAGCCGTCTCGACGATTTCCGTGACCGCCGGCAGCGCGAGAAAGCGGTAGAAGCCAGGAAGATGGTCATCACCGAGCACGTCGAGAAGGAAAAGAAGCGCAAACCGCCGAAGATCAAGCCGCTCAAGGAACCACCCAAAAAGAGCGAGCGTGTGGAGCGAGAGAAACAGCAGCCTCTGTTCGATGCCCCGGTCACGGGCTCGTTGCCGCACCTGGACCTGCTCGATGTGGACAAGAAGGATCCGAACAAGGGGTATTCCACCGAGGCCCTGGAGGGGATGTCCAAGCTGCTTGAATTGAAGCTGCTCGATTTCGGCGTCAGTGCGGAAGTGACTGCCGTCTACCCCGGGCCGGTTATCACGCGTTTCGAGATCCAGCCGGCGCCGGGCGTCAAAGTCTCGCGTATTTCCAACCTCGCCAAGGATCTTGCGCGGTCACTGGCGGTGATCAGTGTGCGCGTGGTGGAGGTGATTCCGGGCAAATCCGTCGTAGGCATCGAGATTCCCAACGAGGATCGGGAGATCGTCAACTTCCGCGAGGTGTTGTCCTCCGAGGCGTTTGAACAGAGTAAGTCGCCGCTGACGCTGGCCCTGGGGCACGATATTTCCGGCCAGCCGGTGGTGGCGGACGTGGCGAAGATGCCGCACCTGCTGGTCGCCGGTACCACCGGTTCCGGTAAGTCGGTCGGGGTTAACTCGATGCTGCTGAGCCTGCTGTACAAGTCAGGCCCGGAGGATGTCCGCCTTATCCTGGTCGACCTGAAGATGCTTGAACTGTCGATGTACGACAGGATTCCGCACCTGTTGACGCCCGTCATTACCGATATGAAGGATGCGGCCAACGGGTTGCGCTGGTGTGTGGCTGAAATGGAGCGGCGCTACAAGCTGATGGCGGCACTGGGTGTGCGGAACCTGTCGGGCTACAACCGCAAGGTGGCCGACGCGGTGAAATCCGGCACCCCGCTGGACGATCCGTTGTGGAAGCCCGACCCGCTGTCCGAGGTCGCCGAGGAAGACCAGGTGCCGCCGAACCTGGAAAAGCTGCCCAGCATCGTGGTCGTCATCGACGAATTTGCCGACATGATGATGATCGTGGGCAAGAAAGTGGAGCAGTTGATCGCCCGTATCGCGCAGAAAGCGCGCGCCGCCGGCATTCACCTGATTCTCGCCACCCAGCGCCCTTCGGTCGATGTCATTACCGGCCTGATCAAGGCGAACGTGCCCACACGGATCGCCTTCCAGGTGTCCTCCAAGATCGATTCGCGCACGATTCTCGACCAGGGCGGCGCGGAGCAGTTGCTGGGGCACGGCGATATGCTGTACCTGCCGCCCGGTAGCGGTGTACCCATGCGTATCCACGGCGCGTTCTGTAGCGATGAGGAAGTGCACCGCGTGGTCGCAGACTGGAAGAAGCGCGGCGAGCCGCTGTACATCGACGGGCTGCTCGACGAGGGCAGTTCGACACCGGTGACGCCGGGGGAACTCAAGGCCGAATCCGAGGACGAAGATGATGAAAGCGATGCGCTGTACGACGAGGCGGTGCACTACGTGACCAGCAGTCGCCGCGCCTCGATTTCATCGGTCCAGCGTAAGCTGCGCATCGGCTATAACCGCGCAGCGCGCCTGATTGAATCCATGGAGATGGCCGGTGTGGTCAGCGAGATGGGCAGCAACGGTCAGCGCGAGGTGCTGGCGCCCCCGCCACCTGAAAACTGACAATCTCCCGGAGATCTGCATATGCGAACAGTGACGTCCTGGCTTTTTGCGCTGCTGCTGGCCTGCCTGTCTGGCCAGACCATGGCGAGTACGGCCCTGGACGCCATGCGCGATGCGCTGGCGACGCTCGAGAGCCTGCAGGGCGCGTTCACGCAAAAACAGTACAGTGAGACAGGCGAACTGCTCGAGCAGAGCAGTGGTCGCTTCGCGGTGCTGCGGCCCGGGTTTTTCCGCTGGGATATCACGCACCCGGACAGTCAGCTGATCGTCGCTGATCCGCACTACCTGTGGCACTTCGACCGCGACCTTGAGACCGTGACACGGCGTCCGGCAAGCAGCTCCGGCCAGATGGCCCCGCTGCGCGTGCTCGGCGGCGACGCGTTGGCACTCGCAGAATCTTTCCGCGTAGAGTATTCGGCGCAGGGCGCGTTTGTGCTGTATCCGCAGGAGGAGGGTGCCGGTTTTCAACAGGTAGAGCTGGTCTTGCACGAGGGCGTGCTGTCGCGCATGAATGTACAGGATGAACTGGGCCAGACCATCACTATCGAATATTTCGACGTCGATACGCAGACGCCGCTGACGCCGGCCGATTTTACGTTTACGCCGCCGGCCGGCGCCGACCTTTTCTACTATGACGAGTGACCTGTTCGCCGACGATCCACCGGTGACACCCACCGAGGGCTACCAACCGTTGGCGGCCCGGCTGCGGCCACGCACGCTGGCCGACTACTTCGGACAGGAACACATTCTCGCGCCAGGAAAGCCACTGCGACGGGCAATCGACTCCGGGCAGCTTCACTCGATGATTTTCTGGGGGCCTCCGGGAGTCGGCAAAACCACGCTGGCGCGGATGGTCGCCGACCAGGCACAGGCGAAATTTCTGCAACTTTCTGCGGTGCTGTCGGGCGTCAAGGATATCCGCGCGGCGATCGACGCGGCCCGACAGGACAAGCGGGTGGGCCGCGACACCGTGCTTTTCGTCGACGAGGTACACCGCTTCAACAAGTCGCAGCAGGACGCGTTCCTGCCCTACGTCGAGGACGGCACGGTGATTTTTGTCGGGGCGACAACGGAAAATCCCTCGTTTGAACTCAACAGTGCACTGTTGTCGCGTGCCCGCGTCTACAAGTTACGCTCACTGGACGAGCCGGCACTGCTGGCGGTGTTGCGCCGGGGTCTGGAGCAACTCGAGAGCGCGCTGGATGCGTCGGACGCAACGCTCAGCCTCATTGCCCGGGCGGCGGATGGCGACGCACGCAAGGCGCTCAACCTGCTGGAACTGGCCGCGGATGTTGGCCAGGACGCCGTTCTCACTGACGAGAACGTGGCCGAGATTCTGCAGCTGTCACTGCGCCGTTTCGACAAGGGCGGCGATGCCTTCTATGACCAGATCAGCGCGCTGCACAAGGCCGTGCGCGGCAGTTCACCCGATGCCGCCCTGTACTGGTTCTGCCGAATGCTCGACGGCGGCT
>CAYGOX010000170.1:0-3905 GCA_964351485.1 uncultured Halioglobus sp. | reverse complement strand
CTGGAGGCCTGGCAGGTGCAGGAACGCCTCGGCAGCCCCGAGGGTGAACTGGCCGTTGCCCAGGCGGTGGTGTACCTGGCGTGCGCGGCCAAGAGCAATGCGGTGTACACCGCGTACAAGGCGGCGCGCGAGGCGGTCGAGGCGGGCGGTTCAGAGGAAGTGCCGTTGCACCTGCGCAATGCGCCGACTGCGCTGATGAAGTCGATGGAGCACGGCAAGGACTACCGGTATGCGCACGACGAGGACGGTGGGTTTGCCGCGGGCGAAAACTACTTCCCCGAGGCGCTCAAGGATGCGCGCTTCTATTTCCCTGTCGATCGCGGACTGGAGCTGAAGATCGGCGAGAAGCTCGAAGCACTGCGCGAGCAGGACAAACACAGTACAATACGCCGTTACGATTGACCGTCGGTTTGCCATGAAATACCTGATTCTCGTCGCGCTGGGCGGCGCCACCGGCGCGGTGTCGCGGTACCTGCTGGCCAACTGGGTGCACCGCCTGTGGGAGGGCAGCTT
This sequence comes from uncultured Halioglobus sp., assembly GCA_964351485.1. Taxonomy (GTDB): domain Bacteria; phylum Pseudomonadota; class Gammaproteobacteria; order Pseudomonadales; family Halieaceae; genus Marimicrobium. Next base: position 3,392 of record CAYGOX010000170.1, on the reverse strand, counting down.
CCCGGTCGGTACGCTGCTGGTGAACGCAGTGGGTTCATTGCTGATCGGCGTGCTGTACGTCATCGTGATGGAGCGCGCCATGGTGCACCCCGACTGGCGCGGTGCGCTCATTGTTGGGCTGCTCGGAGCGTTCACGACGTTTTCAACGTTTTCGCTGGCAGCCGTGCACCTGATTGAAACCGGCCACCTCGCGCAGGCCGCGCTGTATGTGGCGGTCAGTGTCGTTGCCTGTATTGCCCTGGCCGCTCTGGCGATGCAGGTGACGCGCGCACTTATCTAGGCGGGGTGGGGAATCCACCCGTCAACTGGACAGGAAAAAAACAACATGTTGGATATCAAGGCCGTCAGGCAGGATCCCGAGGCCATCGCCGCTGCGCTGGCCCGGCGCGGGTTTACCTTCGATACGACGCGCTTCCAGGCACTGGACGCGCAGCGTAAAAAAGCGGATGTGGAGCAGCAAAACCTGCAGGCCGAGCGCAAGCGCGCCTCCAAGCAGGTCGGCGCCCTGATCGGTGAGGGTATGAGCGTCGATGACGCGAAGGCGCAGGTCAGCGCGACACTGGACAAGATCGCGGCGCAGCTCGATGAGCTGAGCGAGCAGGCCGATGCGGCCAATGCCGCGCTGGAAGAACTGCTGCTGGCGACGCCCAACCTGCCGATGGACGATGTTCCCGCCGGCACCAGCGAAGACGACAACGTGCTGGTATCCACCTGGGGCGAGCCGCCGAGGTTCGATTTCGAGCCGCTCGATCACGTGGCGATCGGTGAGGCGCTGGGTTTGTTCGATACCGAGACTGCGGCGAAGATTACCGGTTCGCGCTTTACCGTTCTGCGGGGTGACCTGGCGCGCCTGCACCGGGCGCTCACGCAGTTCATGCTGAACCTGCATACGCAGGAACACGGCTACGAAGAAGTCTATGTTCCGTACATCGTCAACGCGGCCTCGTTGCGCGGTACCGGGCAGTTGCCGAAGTTTGAAGAGGACCTGTTCAAGCTCCATGCGGAACACGATTTCTACCTGATTCCCACCGCAGAAGTGCCGGTAACCAACTTCGCCCGCGAGCGCCTGTACGAGGCGGCTGAACTGGGCGAGGAGGGCATCCGCTACGCCTGCCACACCCCGTGTTTCCGCAGCGAGGCGGGAAGTTACGGACGCGATACGCGCGGCATGATCCGCCAGCACCAGTTTGAGAAGGTCGAACTGGTACACCTGGTGCGGCCGGCGCAGTCGGAACTGGCGCTGGAGAACCTGACGGGGCATGCGGAACGCGTCCTGGAGTTGCTTGAACTGCCGTACCGCAAAATGCTTCTGTGTGGTGGCGACATGGGCGCCGGTGCGCGCAAGACTTACGACCTGGAGGTCTGGCTGCCCGCGCAGGACACGTACCGCGAGATCTCGTCCTGCAGCCTGTTTGGCGACTACCAGGCGCGCCGTATGCGCGCTCGGTGGCGCAACCCGGACACCGGCAAGCCGGAGTTGATCCATACGCTCAACGGCTCTGGGCTGGCCGTAGGCAGAACTCTGGTGGCGATCCTGGAAAACTATCAGCAGTCGGACGGCAGCGTCGCCATTCCGCAGGCGCTGCGCCCGCTGCTGGGCGGCCAGGCTGCGATCACACCCTGATATGGAATACCTGCCTGTCTGCCTGAAGCTTGCCGATGCGCGGGTAGCCCTGATCGGCGGAGGCCAGGTCGCACTGCGCAAGGCGCGCCTGCTGGTGCGCGCCGGGGCGCAGGTGTCGGTCATCGCTCCGTCCATCGATCCTGATCTTGAAGCACTGCTGCGTGGCGGTGGACACACGCTCGTTGAACAGGCATATGCCCCAAAGCTGCTGGACGGTTGCCGGCTGGTCATCGCGGCAACGCCTGACGCTGCGGTAAACAGGCAGGTCTCTGATGACGCCCAGGCGCTGAACCTGCCGGTCAATGTGGTCGACCAGCCGGACCTGTGTACCTTTATTTTTCCGTCCATTGTGGATCGCGACCCGCTCGTCATCGCCATCAGCAGCAGCGGGCGCAGTCCCGTCCTGACAAGAATTATTCGGCGCAAGCTCGAAACCCTGTTTCCGCCGGGTTACGGCGCGCTGGCGCGCTTTGCCGGTCGCTTCCGCGATCAGGTGAAGTCCAGGATTGGTGACGAACGATTGCGCCGACAGTTCTGGGAGGATGCGCTTGAGAGTGACATCGCGCAGCAGGTGCTGGCCGGCCACGAGACACGTGCGGCCGAACTGCTCGAGGCGCGGCTGGAACAGCCCGCAGTGCGCGCGGGGCAGGTCGCCCTGGTCGGTGCCGGTCCGGGCGATCCGGAACTGCTGACCCTGAAGGCCCTGCGCGTGCTCCAGCAGGCCGACGTGGTGTTGTACGACCGGCTCGTCGCCGATGCCATCGTCGACCTGGCCCGGCGCGATGCGCGGCGTATCTATGTCGGTAAGCGGCGCGCCGAGCACAGCGTGCCACAGCCGCAAATCAATACCCTGCTGCTGGAACTGGCCCAGTCGGGCGAACGCGTCGTACGGCTCAAGGGTGGCGACCCGTTCATCTTCGGTCGCGGCGGGGAGGAGATAGAACTGCTGACAAAGCACGAGGTGCCCTTCGAAGTGATTCCGGGCGTCACGGCGGCCAACGGCGCGTCCTGCTACGCCGGTATCCCGTTGACGCACCGCGACTACGCGCAGTCAGTGCGCTTCGTCGCCGGGTACCTCAAGGGCGATTCGGTGACTCACGACTGGTCACAGTTCCAGTCGACGACCGAAACACTGGTCTTTTACATGGGTCTGGTGGGTTTGCCGCAGATTTGCGAGGGGCTCATGGCTCACGGACGATCACCGGAAACGCCGGTGGCCCTGGTGGAGCAGGGGACGGTGCCCTCACAGCGGGTGCTGGTCGGGACGCTCGCGACCATGCCGGGCATCGTCGAGCGCGAGCAGCCTGCCGCTCCCACCCTGATCATCGTCGGCGAGGTTGTGCGGCTGCACGACCAACTGAACTGGTTCAATGGCCGCGCCGGCGGCCAGTTGGCTCAGGGGTAGGCGGCGGTACCGTGGTGAACGGCGTAGCGCTGCCTGCGCAGATGCAGCATATCGGCCAATACATTGCTGGCCTCCTGCAGTAGCACGTCAGTTTCCTCGTCTTCCTCGCTGGCTTCGCCGTCCAGCACGTCGTCAGCTTCCACGTCGTCCAGCGGCTCTTCAAGCGATGCCAGCGCGGGCTCCCCCTTGGCTTTACGTCGCTTGTTCTCGATCGCCAGCGCATCGTCTTCCTGGCGCTGACGCAGGGCCTTGCGCTGTTGCTCGTTCAGCGGCAGCGATGTCAGTTCGCGGGTTTTCTGCGCCAGCGCGATCTGGTCTTCGAGGAAGATGAGGAAGTGCAGAGCTACATCGACCGGGCCGCGG
>CAYGOX010000169.1:6311-8356 GCA_964351485.1 uncultured Halioglobus sp. | reverse complement strand
CAGACTGTTCATGGCCATCCACGGGCAGTTCGCGCAGCTCCGGCAGGTGGCGCCGTTGCCGGCGGTGGGCGCGATGATGAACTCTTTGTCCGGCGCAGACTGCTGAAGCTTGTAGAAAATGCCCTGGTCAGTCGCAACGATGAACTGTTTGTTGTCCATCTCGGTCGCCGCGCGGATGATCTGCGTGGTCGAGCCAATCCGGTCCGCCAGTTCCAGTACCGCTGTGGGTGACTCGGGGTGCACCAGCACGGCGGCATTGGGATAGACGCGCTTCAGGTCCGCAATGCCACGCGCCTTGAACTCCTCGTGCACAATGCAGGCGCCGTCCCACATGATCACGTCGGCCCCTGTCTGGGATTTCACGTAGTTACCCAGGTGCTGGTCGGGAGCCCAGAGAATTTTATCGCCCTGTGAGTCGAGGTGTTCCACCAGGTCCAGGGCGATACTCGAGGTGACCACCCAGTCAGCCCTGGCTTTCACCGCAGCCGAGGTATTGGCGTAAACCACAACCTTGCGGTCGGGGTGCGCGTCGCAAAACGCGGAAAACTCTTCGATGGGACAGCCCAGATCCAGCGAGCAGGTTGCCTCCAGCGTGGGCATCAGCACGCGTTTGTCCGGTGTGAGAATCTTGGCAGTCTCGCCCATGAACCGCACGCCGGCGACGATCAGGGTCTCGGCCGGATGATCGTGCCCGAAGCGGGCCATCTCGAGAGAGTCGGAGACGCACCCACCGGTTTCCTCTGCCAGGGCCTGCACTTCCGGCGACGTATAATAGTGCGCAACGATCACCGCGTTCTCGCGCTCGAGCAGCAGCTTGATCTCGTCCTTGAGCGCCCGCTCCTGATCAGGGCTGAGTTTTTTCTGCTCCGCCGAATCGAGATGGGCCTGCACCTGCGTGCGAATAAGCTCTAGTTTTTCAGCCGCCAGTGTCATCGAATTACCAGCCTAAAAAAAACGGGCGTGAAGTCTACCACAGTTCATTCGCGACTCCGCCCGCAGCTACCCGAATCAAAAATCGTCCGGCCAATCCCTGCTGACACTACCAGTCCACTGCGGCGTGCGCCGTTCGATGTAGGCCATGCCGCCCTCGATCGCGTCGGGCGTGGCCATGGACAGATTAAGCGCGCGACTCTCCAGTTGCGCCAGTTCCGGCAACGCGCTGTCCAGCCCCCGCCAGAGCAGGCGCTTGTGCAACCCCCCGGCCAGGGGAGCGCAATTGACACTGATATCGCGGGCGATTTCCATGGCGACCTCCAGGACGCGGTCAGCCGGCTCACAGCGACCGGCAAGCCCCCAGGCCACGGCTTCTTCGCCGGTAAGCCGGTTGGCACGCACGATCAGTTCAAACGCCTTTTCAAACCCGATGAGTCGCGGCAGCAGGTATTCGATGGCGAAGTCTGCAACGACACCGCGCCGCGATTGCAAAAAGCCGTACTTGCCCTCGGCGGCGAACACGCGCATGTCCGTTTCCATGGCGATTCCCAGCCCGGCACCCACCGCGTGCCCATTGCACGCCGCGATGACCGGCTTGCGCACCTGCCAGGCCTGCATGCTCAACGGGCAGGAATTAACCTCCACCGCAACGGCTCCACCGTCGAAGGTGTCACCACCCCCGCTCATGTCCGCGCCGGCACAAAAGGCCTTACCCGCACCCGTGACCACCACGCAACGCACCTCGTCGTCCTCGTCACAGCGCTGATAGGCGGCGCCCAGCCCCTCGATCAGCCCGCTGGTCATTGTGTTCATCGCCTCGGGGCGATTGAGCGTAATCAGGGCGACGTTATCCGTAATTTCAAAGAGCAACTCGTCGTTCATATCCACCTCTTGGCACAACAGTGGGGGGTAGACTATCCCAGAGGGCGCCCCAGGCAATAGCGATCCGGGCCAGGAATCGGTAACCGATCCAGATCGGTCAAATCTTGCGCAAAAACCCCGATTCGCCCGCCGCACAAGGGCCGTACACCGGCCGACAAAAGAGTTTGGTAATTTTCGATAAACAATTACTAGAAAAACTCTAACTTATTACGTATAACTTCATGTTATAT
>CAYGOX010000169.1:0-6294 GCA_964351485.1 uncultured Halioglobus sp. | reverse complement strand
AAGCATCGCGTGAGCGCTTCCATGGAAGCCGGGGGACAGGCGGTGCGACAGATGCTTGGACCGACTCTGACCGGTGCACATTAAGCGGGAACCTTCATTGGACCAGCACAACATACTGATAATTTCGGAAAACAAGGCAGATCACCTGGTCCTGTCCGATTGCCTGCGCCGTGCGCACCCCGAACGCTTCACGCTCGCCTCCTCGGAATCGATCGAACGCCCCCTCGAGGCATTGCTCGACCCCACCGTTGACGCGGTGATCATGGCCCACGGCCCCGAATCGGAGTATCTGCTTCGCCTGGCGAGCAAGAACGAGGCCAGCGCGCCGCTCATCATGCTGCTCGACGAACACGACGAGGCAACCATCGCCCAGCTCAAGGAACTGGGCGCGCAGGACTACATGGTGAGGGGACATCTGCAGGACGAACTGGTCCACCGGATTCTCGACTACAGCATCGCGCTGCGCCGCGCGCGCGAGCGCATCCAGGAGTTGTCGAGCCGCGACACCCTCACCGGCGCCCTGAACCGGATCGGGTTTCGCGCGCACCTCGAGCGCGCGATTGGGCGCTCGGAGCGCTACGGGTTCAACACGGCTCTGCTGTATATCAACATCGACCAGTTCGCCAACATCAACGACCACTACGGCGAAGCCGATGGCGACGTCATGATCAAATCGATCTCGCGTCGGCTGATCAACAAGATGCGCAACACCGACAGCATTGCGCGGCTTGGTGGCGACGAATTCGCCGTGGTGCTCGAGGACGTCAGCTCGGCAGCCGACATGGAATTTATCGCCGAGAAAATGCTGAAATCGATTTCGGCGCCCATGATCCTCAGTGACCAGCAGGTGGCTGTCGAGGCGAGCATCGGGGCGGCTATTTTCCCCGAAGACGGGCGCGATTTTTCGGACCTGGTGGAACATGCGCGCAGCGCGATGCAGCAGGCCAAGAGCATAGAAGGCGGGCGCTTCATCCGGTACTCCGACAAACTGACCTTTGACATTGCCGGCAACAGCTCGCTGGCAGCGGAACTGCGAACAGCCGTACGCAAAAACCAGTTCGAACTGCACTACCAGCCACGCATCGACCTGAACAACGGCCAGCTTGTTGGCCTCGAAGCCCTGCTGCGCTGGAACCATCCCGAACGCGGGCTGATTGCACCTGGCGAGTTCATCTCGGCCTGCGAGGATATGGGGCTGATGAAAACCATCGGTTACCAGGTTATTCAGCACGCCTGCAGCGCACAGGTATGGCTCGATGAGCAGCGCATGCACAACGTCGATGTCGCGGTGAATATCTCGTTCTCGCAGATTCAGGACGACCGGTTTGTCGAGATCGTCAAAGACATCATTACGCGCAGCGGTGCCAATGCCTCCAACCTGGAGTTTGAGCTGACCGAATCCACGATTCTCAAGAGTCCAGCCGGGATCAAGGCCCGGATGGACGAGCTGCGCGAACTGGGTATTTCGTTTTCACTGGACGATTTCGGTACCGGTTTTTCACAGCTGTCACACCTGACCGAACTGCCCATTTCCGCACTCAAGATAGACGCCTGTTTCGTTCGCGACCTGCCGCACAACGAACACCAGGAGGCGGTCTGCATGATGATTATCGAAATGGGACGGCGCCTGGGCATGCTGGTTGTCGCAGAAGGTGCCGAAAACTACGAGCAGATAGAATTCCTGCGCGAACACCGGTGCCAGCAGGTACAGGGTTTTTACTACAGCCCCGCGATTCCCCTGCAACAATTGCCACGCTTCGTCGAGGAGCAGGCCAACAAACGGCACACGCGCCTGCTGTCCTGAATTCAGCAGGCGACCCGGTTGCGCCCGGCGCGTTTAGCCTTGTATAAAAACCTGTCCGCCGCGGCGATAACCGACTCAGCGTCGGTGTGCGCGGCGTCACGCGCAGCGAGGCCGGCACTGACCGTCACCGACACCTGGTCTCGCTTGATACGGGTGGCGCCACGCCGCTTGGACCCCTCGCGCGAACGTACCGGGCGCAGGTTTTTGTCGCGGATCGACATGCGGTAATCGGCGATCTCCTCCCTGACCCTGCCGAGCGGCTCAACGCAATCCTCAAGATCACGACGTGGAAACAGGATGCAGAACTCCTCGCCGCCGTAGCGGTAGGCAATTCCGCCACCACCCACATTGCGCAGTCGCGATGCCACCAGGCGCAACACCTCATCGCCGACGTCGTGTCCGTGCGTGTCATTGAACTGCTTGAAATGATCGACGTCGAGCATCGCGATCGAAAACCGGTTGCCCAGCATCTTCACACGCTCGTTCAGCGCGCGTCGGCTGGGCAGACCCGTCAACTCATCGCGATAAGCCATGCTGTGAGAACTGCGCAGGACACCCCAGAGCGCGATAACACTGGCCGCCGTAGCCATGACAACGGAGATGTTCGGCAGGTGCAGCCACGCCAGCGCCAGAAACAGCGAAAGCAGAATTCCAACGAGCGCCGCCTCGGTTTCCTCGTAACGAATCACCATGAGCGCACCGCCCGCCGCGGCGACCAGTGCGACCAACGCCGTCCCGCCCATCGAATAAATATACCCGTCGACCGGACGCAAAGAGTAATACTTGAGCGCCGTCTCGTTCACACCCGGCAGCCACGGCCCGAGCAATGCCGAAACACCCGCCAGGGCAAGAAAGGCGACCAGCATCGCCAGGCCAAACAGACTTCTCGCGCCGCGCTCCGGTATCAGTAGTAAAAACAGTACGAGAACCGGCAGCGCGAGTCCGACCGCGAGGTAAACATCAGTCGCCTCTTTTTGCACCAGGCTGATCTGCAATTGCGACTGGACTACCCAGTAAAACGCAGCCACACCACCGGCGGCCAACAGTAACCTGAGCTTGTTGAACTGGTAGGAAATGAGCACCGCAATGGCGCACAAAACGTAGGGAAGATTGTCGACAACTGCTCGCGCTTCAGCACCCAACGACCCGACCCATTCCCGAGAGAAATACGCCGCGGCAACCAGTGCCAGGGGAAGGAGCAATTTCACGAAGGCCATCGGAAACCACTGCATAATCTGGCGAGCTTTCTCCCGTTAACTGCGGGGAATGTCGAGTAGATCACACCCCATGTGCTTTATTCACACTATTCGCTAGTTGCCAGTAATGATAGCCTACATCTACCTACATAAGTACTATCTGCCGTCCGCCAATGCCCAGCAGCGAAGCGCCCATTCCAAGGTCTGAATCGACCCGTCACAAGGCGAAAATCCTCGTGTGTGACGACGATCAGAACGTGCGTTTGCTCACACGGCAGTGCCTCGAGGCAGAAGGCATGGCAGTGATCGAGGCGAAGGACGGACTGGAGGCAATCGACCTCTTCGTCAAAGAGCGTCCCGACCTTGTCTTTCTCGATGTAGAAATGCCCGGGATGACCGGCCTGGAAGCATGCCAACGTATCCGGAAGCTGCCGCAGGGCGAATCCATCCCCATCATGATCGTCACCGGGTCCGACGACCGCCAGTCGATCGACCAGGGCTTCGAAGCGGGCGCCACGCAGTACAAAACCAAACCCGTTAACTGGTCGCTGCTGGGTCGCGACGTGCAGTACATGCTCCGCGCCAGCAACGCGTTCAACTCGCTCAAGCGCCAGGAAGACCGCCTGCGCTACCTGGCGTACTACGACCCGCTGACCAGCCTGCCGAACCGCAGGAGTTTCAACGAACACCTCAACCGCATTTTAAAGCGGGCGCAGCGTCACAAGACTTCCGCCGCGCTGATGTTTATCGACCTCGACCACTTCAAACGCATTAACGATTCGATCGGCCATGCGCGCGGCGACAGCCTGCTGGTCGAAATCGCCAGGCGCCTGACCTCCGAGTTGCGCGAGGACGACGCCGTCAATTATTTCTCCGACAACAGCGCCGCCGACGAGACCAACCCGGAAGCCGGCACCGAGATCGCGCGGCTGGGCGGCGACGAGTTTACCGTTGTGCTCTCCGATGTCTCCGATATCGTCCACATCGAGCGCGTGGCGAAACGTATCCTGGACAGCCTGTCGCAACCCATCGCGCTGCAGTCCCACAACCCGGTCGTGACGCCCAGTATCGGCATCGCCCTGTACCCCCAGGATGGCGCGGACCCCGACACACTCATCCGGAACGCCGACACCGCGATGTACGTGGCCAAGGCCGAGGGCAGAGCCTGCTTCCGGTTTTACGATGAAGAGATGAACGCCCAGGCGGTCGAGCAGCTCAAGATGGAAGAAGAGCTGCGCAACGCCATGCGCAACCACGAGCTCGAACTGCGCTACCAGCCCCAGGTCGACACATTTACCGGCAACGTTGTCAGCATGGAGGCCCTGGTCCGCTGGAAGCACCCGACCCGGGGCATGATATCCCCCAGCGAATTTATCCCGGTGGCAGAGGCGACAGGCCTGATCATCGAGCTGGGCGAATGGGTTATGAGCGAAGTGGCTCGCAACTTTCTTTACTGGGACACCCTGGGCCTGAACTCTTTCAGGGTCTGCCTGAACATCTCGCCGCTGCAGTTCAATCAACACCACCTGCCCGAGTGGATTGGCGATTTTCTGGACCGTTCCGGCCTCCCGCCAGAACGTCTGGAACTGGAGCTGACTGAAAGCGCGATCATGACCGACGCGGAAACCAATATCGCCAAGCTCAAGGCTTTGAAGTCCCTGGGCGTGGATCTGGCGGTGGATGACTTCGGCACGGGCTACTCGTCGCTGAGCTACCTCAAGCGGTTCCCGATCAACACGCTGAAAATTGACCAGAGCTTCGTTGCCGACCTCGATACTCCGGATGGGGCGGCTATTGTCGATGCTGCGAGTGATCGCCGAGGGCATCGAGAACGAAAAACACATGGCTTATCTTGCCAGAAAAGGGTGCGAGCTGTTACAAGGGTTCTACTTCGCAAGGCCCCTCTACCCAGAGGACGTGCCGGTGATGCTCAAACAGAACTTTGCAACACAGATCAACCGCGCCATTGAAGAAGCACCCGATCCGTAACACCCCCCAAGCCGCCAGCGTCCTGCTGGCGCTTTGCGTCGCCACCACCCCGTTTTCATTCGCCGAACCGGCCCCGGCCGAGGAAGTGCTACAGGTGTTCCTGCAGGGCTCCTCCGCCGATGAAATCGCCGCCGAGGTAGAACGCCACGGCGGTAAAGTGACCCACCATCTGCCCATTATCGATGCAGTCGGCGCGAAAGTGACCGGCCCGGCACTGGCAGACATTGTCGAGTCTGAGGCCGTTCACCGGTTCATCGATGACCTGGCGGACAGCGAGGTACCGGGGGAACCACAGGAAGAGGAGCGACCGCCCTGCCGCGTCAGGGGCTCTATCGAGCTGGATTTCACCTCGGAAGGCATCTCCTGGCGCCTGTACAACAAGCACGAAGAAACCGCCACGATGCAATCACTCTCGCTTGGCTGGCCTGCTTCGCTGGGGGATATCACCTCGATCTCTATGGGCGGAGAGACAGTTGACCCGGCGCTATACCCCGCCACAGACGCGCCGAAACTGGACCTGACCTTCGCGGAAAACCGGGGCCCGAAGATCGACGGCATGGAGCGCCTCGATATCGCATTCACCACCGCACCAGGCGCTGCAAAGGAGAAGGTACTGCAACGCGACTTCGACCTGGAAGCCGGCTTTGTCGGCCCCTGCTCGACCGACCTGGTACCGGGCTATGAGAACAACCACGAGGACTATTACTACAACACGGCAGGCGGCGTAGATGAGCTTCACAAGCAGGGATTGACCGGCAAGGGCGTGACCATTGCCGTCGTCGATTCCGGCCTCTGGGAGCACGAACTGCTGCGCAACAACACCCAGGGCGAAAATCGCCTGCTGGCGACCTACGACGCCATCACCGACACCGAAGGCGGGGAAGCTGTCGACGAGAGCGGCCATGGCACGCACATGACCAGCATCATCGCCAATAGCGGAAAAACCCTGAAAAATGGAGTGTGGACAGGGACTTACAAGGGGGTAGCCCCCGACGCCAATATCGTGGCCGTAAAGGTCCTGGACAGGCAGGGACTGGCGCACATGCTGGATATTGTCAGGGGTGTGCAGTGGGTGGTGGAGAATCGGGAGGTTTATGGGATTGATGTTATGAATTTGTCGTTTGCTCATATCCCTAAATGGTTCTATGGGACTGACCCCGTCAATCAAGCAGTATCGGTCGCATGGGAGCACGGAATATTCGTGGTAGCGGCAGCTGGAAACAAAGGCCCCCAGGAGCGAACGATCGGCTCTCCAGGCAGCCTACCTCAAATTTTAACCATTGGGGCGATAACCGATTCTTGGAC
>CAYGOX010000168.1:4822-8434 GCA_964351485.1 uncultured Halioglobus sp. | reverse complement strand
ATCGCGAACAACCCGTGATCGGGGTGATTCGCGAGCTGTTGCCCACGGCGCTGGCGGGACTGGAGCGGGCCGGGGTCAGTCACGGCGAGGCGGCGCACTACCTCGAGGTGATCGAACAGCGCCTCGCAATGGCGCAGACTGGCGCGACCTGGCAGTTGCGCACGCTCGACAGGCTGTCCGCGCAATACGAGCCCGCGCAAGCGCTGCGTGCAATGCTTGATATCTACTGCGCGAACAGCCTCGACAACCGACCGGTGGCACAATGGGAATGAGTGGTCCGATAACGGTACTGGAAGACCCCGTCTTCGACCTGGATGACGTATCGCCCGAGGCCTTCCTCAACCGACTGGGCGGGCCGACCGCATTCGTATTCACCGGCCGGGATACCACCCGAACGCGCGCCTTGGTGACACTGCTGCACGGCAATGAGCCTTCGGGTCTGCTTGCGGTGATGGACTGGTTGCGCTCAAACCAGCGGCCCGCGGTGAACATCCTGTGCGTGGTGGCGAGTGTCGCGACAGCGCTTGAATCACCGCAGTTCTCGCATCGCATGTTGCCCGGGACGCGGGATCTGAACCGCTGTTTTTCCGGTCCTTTCGACGATCCGCCCGGCGTGCTGGCACGCGCCATTCTCGATCTGCTGGACCGCTACCGGCCGGAAGCCGTTATCGACATGCACAACACGTCCGGTTCGGGCCCGGCCTTCGGCGTCTGTACCTACGCCGATGCGCAGCACGATGCGCTGGTCTCCTTGTTCACCCATCGCCTGATCATCTCCAATCTGCAAATGGGCGCGCTGATGGATATCAGTGAACACGGGCGGCCGACGGTCACGGTGGAGGTGGGTGGCCGTGCCGACGCCGAGGCGCATGCGCTGGCAAGTGAGGGCCTGTGTCGCTATTTCTGTGAACCCGATGTCCTGCGTACCGCAGAGGGTGCGGTGCCGGTGGAGCACCTGGTGGAGCCGATTCGGCTGGAGTTGCAGGAGGGTGTGGGATTGACCTACAGCAGTGTCCCGCTGGGCGACTGCGACATCACGCTCGACCCGGACATCGAGCGCTTCAACTTCGGGGTGGTAACCCCCGCGACGCGGCTGGGCTGGGCGGGACGGCACGAGACAACCCTGTTTCGTGCGCGCGATGCCACCGGCCGATGTGCAATCAATCGCCTGGTGACAGTGCGCGACGGTGAACTATACCCCGCGCAGCCCCTGCGGCTGTTTATGGCGACCACGAGCGCGACCATTGCCCGCGCCGATTGTCTGTTCTACGCGGTGGCCGAGGACGGCCAGTCGCACCAGCGCGCGTCAGGCTGACTCTGCCGCGACGTCCGCCGTGGCCTGGACACGCGGTTTGACCCGCAGCAGCCAGGCAATGGCCGGGAGCAGGAGCAGTGCACCCACCATGTTCCAGAAAAACATGAAGGTGAGCATCAGGCCCATGTCGGCCTGGAATTTGATCGGCGAGAAGATCCAGGTGCCCACGCCGATGGCGAGGGTGACGCCGGTAAAGGCCACCGCGGTGCCGGTTGAGCGCAGCGCCCGGAAATAGGATTCCTTCAGGTCGGAACCGGTATCGAGGTTGTTCTGCAGCGAACTGTAGATGTAGATACCGTAGTCCACACCGATGCCCACGCCCAGCGCGATCACCGGCAGCGTGGCCACCTTCACACCGATGCCGAGCATCGTCATTAGCGCATTCCCCAGTACCGAGGTCAGCATCAACGGAATGATGATGCACGCCGTGACGCGCAGCGAGCGGAAGTTCAGCAGGCATAACAGGATCACGACGGAGTAGACCCACAGCAGCATCTTCAGCTGCGAGTCGGCGATGACGATATTGGTCGCCGCTTCTACACCCGCGTTCCCGGCAGCCATCTCGAAGCGGACGGTGTCGGAATTGTGTTCATCGGCGAATGCCTGGACGGCCGCGACCACGCCCTCGAGCGTCTCCGCCTTGTGGTCATCGAGAAACAGGATGACCGGCACCATCGAACAGTCGGTGTTGCGCAGTTCACTGGGCGCGCGACTCAGCGAGTTGTTGAGGATCAGCTGGTTGCGACTGATGTCATGCCACTTCGGGCTGCCCTCGTTCATGCCCATGATCACCAGCTTGGACACATCGACCAGCGACATGACCGACTGCACGCCGGGCACGTTTTCGATCACGCCCTGGAAGTAGTCCACGGCGGAGATGAAATCATAGCTGCCGCACTGCTGCTCGCCGGTCTGCGCCATGACGACGAAAACGTCGGTGGAGGTGGAGTAGTTGGACGTCAGGAATGCCGTGTCCTGGTTATAGCGCGAATCCGGGCGCAGTTCCGGCGCGCCGGGATCGAGATCGCCGATTTTCTGATCCTTGGCAATCCACGCGCCGCCGAGAAACAACAGGACCGCGGCGCCGAGCATCGTCAGGGCCGTGCGGGGGTCCGGCGCGCGCGACACCAGGTGCCACTGCCGGAACTGGCTGTGCTCCTTGAGATCGCGGTGTTCGCGGCCCGACTCGCTGATCCCTGTCACCGACAGCACCAGCGGCAGGAACACCAGGTTGGTCAGGATGAGTACGGCGATACCGGTACTGGCAACCAGTGCCAGCTCCTGGATGATGGGAATGTCGATAACGCGCAGGGTCAGAAAACCCACGCCGTCGCTGATCAGGGCGATGAAGCCGGGCTTGGACAGGCGCACGAAGGCCAGTTCGGCCGACTGGCGCGGCGCGATGCCGTGATACTGGTGAAAGGCGAAGCGATTGACGATCTGCACCGAGTGGCTGATGCCCACCGCGAACACCAGGAAGGGCACGAGCATGGAGTAGGGGTCCAGGCCCAGGCCCATGAGATTCAGGATACCCAGCTGCCAGACGACGGCGATGGTCGAGCACAGCAGCGCGGCGAAGGTGAGTCGCTGGCAGCGGCAGTAGGCGTAGAGCAGCGCCCCGGTAATGACCAGCGCCACGCCGAAAAAGGCCGCGACCAGGGTTGCGCCGTCGATCCGGTCGCCGACCAGTTTGGCAAAGCCGGTAATGTAGACGTTGACCCGGGCAGTATCGTACTTGTCGCGGACCAGTCTCTCGAGGTCCTGCGAGAACTGGTAGTAGTCGAGTCGCTCACCGGTCTCCGGGTCGGTTTCGGTCAGCGGTGCAACGATAACCGCGGATTTGAAGTTGTTGCCAACCAGGCGTCCGATCTGCCCTGACTTCAGGGTGTTTTCGCGCAGCAACTGCAGGCTCTCGGGCGAACCGTCGTAGGTGTCGGGAATGACTGCGCCACCGACAAAACCCTCCTCGGTGACTTCCTGCCAGCGCACGTTCGGGGTCCACAGCGATTGCAGACCGGAGCGGTCAACGCCGCGAATGAAGAACACATCGTCGGTTGCGGACTTGAGCTGTTCCTGGAATTCGGCGGTAAAGATATCGTCTTCGAGCGTTTCGAGCGTGATGCGCACCGAGTTGCCCAGCCCCTTCAGATCGTCCCGGTTGGCCAGGAAGTTGATGATGTAGGGGTGGGACACAGGGATCATTTTTTCGAAGCTGGCGTCCGGTCGCAGCTGCGACGCCTGCCAGCCAAGGAACAGCGTGATCAGGCCGGCCAGGAACAGCAGCAGCTTGCGCATAT
>CAYGOX010000168.1:0-4812 GCA_964351485.1 uncultured Halioglobus sp. | reverse complement strand
CAGCAGCAGTTCGCCGAGCCGGATGCGCATACCCGCATCTTCGGGCATCACGTGGAGACTATCGATTTGTTTGCTCACCGCGCTTCTCCCGTGGGTCCGGCGTAGGTCTCGGCGCCCTCCATGCCGACAATGATTGTGGCTCCGCCCGGCCGTTGCGCCACACCAGAAAGAGTGGCACGACTGGGCTGGATGCCGGCCTGCAACCGGTCTTCCTCACCCAGTCGCAGGGTGCCGCCACCGGCGCCGACCAGGAGGATGGCGCCGTCGGGCAGCACGGTGCCGCCGTAGAGGCTGAAAGCGGTCGGGTTGACCACGCTGGTCCAGCTGTTGCCGCCGTCGTCGCTGCGGAAAATATTGCCGCGCAGGCCGAAGGTGTACACGCTCGTGCCGCGACTCACCAGGCCGAACAGGCTGCCGATATACACGTCCTGCTCGCGGGTCCACTCATTGCCGTTGTCGGCGGAGTGGTAGAGCAGGCCCGCCTCACCGGACAGGTACAGGTTGCCGGCGGCATCGCCGGCGACGGCGTAGAAGTGGTAGCGGTCCGGGTTGTCCAGCGCGCTGACCGAGAGGGTCCAGCGCTGGCCGCCGTCGATGGTGCGATAGACCATCCCGTAGGCGCCGACGGCCCAACCCTCAGACGGGCTGGTGAACAGTACATCCAGCAACGGGTCCGCGGGGCCGGTGTCGATGGCCGCCTGCGCATCCTCGATGCTGAACTCGGCGTCTTCGAGCGCGTAGGTCAACTCGTCCAGCACACCGTCTGGATCGCCGGCTTCCTCGATGGCTGCGATCTGCGCTTCCAGGTCGGCCTTGACCTGCTGTGTGTGCGCCAGCCATTGGCGATTGGCCTCGTGCCCGTCAAACTGCTGGCGCCAGGTGGCGCCACCATCGGAGCTGTGCAGGATGATGCCGGCGTGGCCCACCGCCCAGCCCAGTTCCGGCGTGGGAAAACTGACTGCGGTCAGCGTGGTGCTGACCGGTACCTGTGCCTGTTGCCAGGTCTGGCCATCGTCGCTGGAGCGCAGCACCAGGCCGCGCTCACCGACGGCGACCAGTTTGTTGCCCACGGCGGCGATGTCGGATAGCAGGCGATCTTCGGTCTGCGCGATCGGCGTGGCCGACTTGAACTGGAAGTCCTGTGCCTGCACGGCACCCGCGAGTAGCGCGAGTGCCGTGACGATCAGGGCGGGGATACCGCGCCGAAGACGACCCACTAGCGACGTCCGGCGCGGCGCAGGGCGGCGGGGGTGAAGTCGCTGAAGTCGCCTATCCAGTCAAAATCGTACTGGTAGCCGTCTTCCTCGTTGTCCAGCCCGATCACCAGGTAGCGTCCTGAGATAAGATCGTGCAGTGATTCCGCCGCGATCCACGGCACGTCGACCTGGTAGTGCACGACCGGGTGACCTTCCTTGACCCGCCACAGCTCACCGCGACCATCGTAGATGTCGATCAGGCCGATCTGCCAGGTGTCCTCGTCAACGTAGTAGGTACGGCGTGCGTAAATGTGACGCGAACCTTCCTTCAGAGTCGAATCGACCACCCACACCCGGTGCAGTTCGTAGCGGGTGTAGTCGGGATTCATGTGGCCCGGCTCAATGATGTCGTCGTACTTGAGGTCGCCGCGGCGCAGCGCGTAGCTGTTGTAGGGGATGTACATCTCGCGCTTGCCGACCAGGTTCCAGTCGTAACGGTCCGGCGCGCCGTTGAACAGGTCGAGATCGTCCGCCGTGCGCAGACCGTCGGAGGCGGTACCGGGCCCGTCGTACGCGATATTCGGCGCGCGACGTACCCGCCGTTGTCCCGCGTTATAGACCCACGCGGCGCGCGGCTCCTTGACCTGGTCAATGTTCTCGTGCACCAGCAGGACATCGCCTTCGAGGCGAGCCGGGGCCAGGATCTTCTGCAGGAATACGAACAGGCGGTTGGGGTAGGGGTTGTTCGGCACACGGTTGGCGAACAGGACTTCTTCTTCAAACAGCACCGGAGCGAATGCGCCGTTGGCCTGCACCGGAATCTGCGTGTAGCGTCGCTGGATACCCAGCGGTGTCCGGTAACGGGTGATGTGGTTCCAGATCACTTCCAGACCATTACCGGGAATCGGGAACGGTACGTTGGCCTTGAAATTGATCAGGCCGTTGCCGCCGGCCACCATCTCTGTCTCGGTAGCCCCTTCCTTGATCAGCGCCAGTTCCTTTTCTGGCAGGCGCGCGCTGCGGCGGCTCGGGTAGACCGGCATGCGGAATGTCTCGGGGTAGCGCTGGAACAGCGCGACCTGTCCCGGTGACAGCTTGTCCTGGTAGTCCTTGTAGTTCTGTGCCGTGATGGTGAACATCGGCTTGTCGTCGGCGAAGGGATCCACCAGTCGCTCGCCCGGCTTGTAGCCGGCGGGCAGCGAAGTAATACCGCCGGTGTACGGCGGAATTGTGCCATCGGCATTGCCGGCGCGCTCGGCGCCCATCTCGGTCAGTTCATCGCCCCCCAGGCGAGCCGCCTGTTCGGCCGATATCTTCGCCTGCAGCGCCGGTGCACCGAACGAGAGCAGGAGGGAAGCCAGTGAGGCGCAGAGTATTGGATGTTTATTCATTTTTTACTCCAGGTAAGGATTAAAAGGCGACCGAGAAGCTCAGGGAGACAAAGTCGCGATCCTGTTGTTCATTGTAGTCGGCACCGAAGAATGTGGTATAGGACATTTCGGCGCGGTAAACGTTCAGGTAGTCGGCGGTGAGGCCCACGCTCAGCGCCATCCTGTCCTCGATAAAGTTCGGTGGCGGCGAGGTGCCGTGCACATCGTGTGACCAGGCCATGTTCGGCGTCAGGTTGATGCCGGCGATGGCGTTGGGATACTCCAGGGAGGCGCGCACGCGGTAGCCCCAGGAGAAGTCCGTTACGAAGCCGTCGCTCTCACAGTAAGCGGCGTTGCCGTTGGGCACCACGCCCAGCGGCTGCAGGGCCGGGTGGGAGTTGCAGCTGACCGGGACGTTGAATTCCTGGCTGAGGAACGGTTCGAAGGTGTTGATGCCGTAGGCGGGTGAGCGGCCATAGTTGATGCCGCTCTCCATGTCATCGATCCACACCCCGCCCACTTCGGCGGCAAAGGAGAACCGGCTGGCGCCCAGCACCTGTTCGAAGAACTTGATGAAAGTCATCTGCAACTGGGTGTAGGACACCTCGTCGTAGCCGTGCAGGATAGCACCGGGTCCGGCATCGCGGGAGCGTGCCAGCATCGGCGACCAGTCGGCGAAATCACCCAGCGCGATCGCCTGCAGAATATCGGTGGTGCTGATCTGCAGCGGGTAATTGTCGCGGTAGCTCAGTTCGCCCGACCAGGCCCAGTCCGCCAGGTTGGTCGCGAAGGTCAGGCCGTACAGGTCGATATCCTCCGGGAACTCGAAAAAGAAGGCGGGGTCGGAGCCGAAAATGAAGGGCTGGCCGAAATTCTGCGACGGGTTCTTGCCGCTGAAGATCGGCGTGCGGCTGTGCAGGTTGAGGTAGTAGAAACCGAATTCGCTGGCGTTGAGTGCCTCCACGAAGTAGCGCGCGGCGATACCCCATTGCCCGGAGTCGGAGGCCTCGTCGTCCTCCAGACGCGGAATAATAAAGTCGGTCTGGAACTGCTCCTGGTCGGGGCTGTTGGCCGACGCGGTCAGGTAGTTACAGCCACCGCCGTAGGGGTCGGCAGAACTCCAGTAGGTGCCACACTCGTCGAGGATTGTCCGCTGCCACTCGTACTGGTAGAACACCTCGACGCTCAGGTCGGCAGTCAGGCCGACGTTCGCGTAGAGCAGGCCCACCGGCAGCAGCGCTTCCTTGATCTCGGAGCCCGGACGCCGCAAGGCGGTTACATCAAAGGGGCTGATCACGTTGATGCCGTTCTGGATGAAGGTGCTCTCGCCCCAGCTGATGACCATGTTGCCGGCCCGCAGCTCCACCGGTGAATTGCCGACGTCCAGGTCGAGGTAGGCGTAGTAGTCGAGAAACTCAAAACCCTTACCCTGGGCAAGGTCTTCGAAGTCGGAGGTGTCGAGCTTGGTGTTGCGGGCGTAGTTGGTGGCCGCGTGACCGTGATCGACATCCTGGTCTTCCAGCGCGCGGTCGTACCAGTACTTGAAGCGCGTGAAGAAGCCGTAGCGGTCCCCGTCGAGGCGCACATCGTGCACGCCGCGGAAAATGAAGGAAAACAGGTCGCCCTTGTCATAGTTGAGGTTGCCGTCGTCCGCCGTGCTGGAAGAGGCGCGACCTTCACCATCGGTATTGCCCGGTGCCAGGACCCGGTTGGACGGATCCTCCACGCGCCAGCTGGCGCCGACGGACAGGTTCGATGTGATGCTGCCCTCCAGCGGACCGAGGTTGAAGTCCGCCGCCGATGCGGTGGCGGCGAACAGGCCCAGGCCGAGCACGGTTGCGGCCTGTTGGTACACTCGCTTTGTCATTGCCGTTTCTCCCTGATGTCGCGCTCCGCGCCCGTGGCAGAGCGAATTGCTCAAGTTGTTATTTGAGTGTGTACCCCGTCTAAGGGCTCAAACTTGTCCCCGATCAATACTGTTTCAAGTATAGGTAACAAAATCCGTTTCGGCGCGGTTTCCATGACATTAATGGGGTAGCCGTGCGAACTGCTGGCCGGTAGTTGATTTGTGCTCACCTTGCCCAGCACAATCCAGGCCAACAAGAGGCTTATCCAACGCCAACCGCCG
Source organism: uncultured Halioglobus sp. (assembly GCA_964351485.1). Taxonomy (GTDB): domain Bacteria; phylum Pseudomonadota; class Gammaproteobacteria; order Pseudomonadales; family Halieaceae; genus Marimicrobium. Next base: position 118 of record CAYGOX010000168.1, on the reverse strand, counting down.
AATGAGGAGAGCGCCGTGCAAGTAGATAAAGCGACCAATCTGGAAACCTTCATGGAGGGGGGGATCTCGCGCAATCCCGGCGAGGGTAACAGTGTCCATCTTCAGACCTATCCGGATT
>CAYGOX010000167.1:3110-8448 GCA_964351485.1 uncultured Halioglobus sp. | reverse complement strand
CCGGAGTCGGCAAGACCACCCTCGCGAGGATTGCCGCCGAGGCAGCCGATGCACGGCGCCGCGCGGGCGATGCCGACCCGCTGACCGGTGTCCCCATCGCCCACAAGGATATCTTCTGTACGGCGGGCACCCGGACGAGCTGCGGCAGCCGCATGCTCGACAATTTCGTCCCGCCCTACGACGCGACGGTTATCGAGCGTTTCAACGCCGCCGGCGCGATCATGCTGGGCAAGACCAACATGGACGAATTCGCGATGGGTTCGTCCAACGAGAGCAGCTTCTACGGCCCGGTCCGCAACCCCTGGGACCCCGACCGGGCGCCCGGCGGTTCCTCCGGCTGCCCGGCCGCCGCGGTCGCAGCGCGCCCGGCGCCGGCGGCGACCGGCACCGACACCGGCGGCTCCATCCGCCAGCCCGCGGCCTTCTGCGGCATCACCGGCCTGAAACCGACCTACGGGCGCGTGTCGCGCCTGGGCATGATCGCCTTCGCCTCCAGTCTCGACCAGGCCGGCCCCATGGCGCAGACCGCCGAGGATTGCGCCCTGCTGCTCAACGCCATGGCCGGGCACGACCCGCGCGACGCGACCTCGTCCACGCAGCCGATCACAGATTACACCGCCGATCTCGAGCAGCCGCTGGCGGGCCTGCGTATCGGGCTACCGACGGAGTATTTCGGCGAGGGACTCGACAACGACACCGCCGGTGCGATCCGATCGGCGCTGGCAGAACTCGAATCGCAGGGGGCGACCCTGGTGGATGTCTCTCTGCCACACAGCGCCCTGAGCATCCCGGCCTACTACGTCATCGCGCCCGCCGAGGCCTCCACCAACCTGTCGCGCTACGACGGCGTGCGTTACGGCTATCGCTGCGAAGATCCGGTGGACCTGCACGACCTTTACACCCGCACGCGCGGCGAGGGGTTTGGCGACGAGGTCAAACGGCGCATCCTGGTAGGGACCTACGCGCTTTCGGCCGGCTACTACGATGCCTACTACAAAAAAGCGCAGCAGGTCCGGCGCCTGATCCAGCAGGACTTTCTCACCTGCTTCGAGTCGGTCGACCTGCTCGCCGGCCCGACCACGCCCGGCCCCGCGTTCGCCCTGGGAGAGAAATCCAGCGACCCGGTGTCGATGTACCTCGAAGACGTCTTCACACTGGCGGTCAACCTCGCCGGATTGCCCGGCCTGTCGGCGCCGGCCGGACTCGTCGGCGGCCTCCCGGTCGGCCTGCAGCTGATCGGCCCGCATTTTTCCGAGGCGCGCCTGCTCAACGTCGCACACCGGTTCCAGCAGGCCACCGACTGGCATGAGCGCGCACCGGCACAGGGGGACGACTGATGAACTATGAAATGGTCATCGGGCTGGAGGTCCACCTGCAGCTGGCGACGCAGTCGAAGATTTTTTCGGGCTCGGCCACGACCTTCGGCGCGCCGCCCAACACCCAGGCCAGTGCCGTGGACCTGGCCATGCCGGGTATGCTCCCGGTACTGAACGAGGAAGCGGTACGCTACGCGGTCAAGTTCGGCCTCGGCGTAGGCGCAGAAATCGGCAAGCGCTCTGTCTTTGACCGCAAAAACTATTTTTACCCGGACCTGCCCAAGGGCTACCAGATCAGCCAGTTTGAAGCGCCCATCGTCGGCCGCGGCCAGTTCGAAATCCTGCTCGAGGACGGCTCTGCGCGCACCATCGGCATCACGCGGGCGCACCTGGAGGAAGACGCGGGCAAGTCACTGCACGAAGACTTCCACGGCCAGACCGGCATCGACCTGAACCGGGCCGGCACACCGCTGCTGGAGATTGTCAGCGAACCGGATATCCGCAGCGCCGAGGAGGCCGTGGCCTATCTCAAGGCACTGCACAGCCTCGTCACCTACCTGGAGATTTCCGACGGCAACATGGCCGAGGGCTCCATGCGCTGCGATATCAATATTTCGCTGCGACCGGTCGGTTCCGAAACCCTGGGTACGCGCGCGGAGATCAAGAACGTCAACTCGTTCCGGTTCGTCGAAAAAGCGATCCAGCACGAGTTCGAGCGCCAATCCGATATCCTCGATGACGGCGGCGCCGTGGTGCAGGAAACCCGGCTGTACGATGCCGACAACGATGAAACACGGCCCATGCGCAGCAAGGAAGTTGCAAACGACTACCGCTACTTCCCCGAGCCAGATCTGCTGCCAGTGGTCATCGACGACGCCTACATCGCAGCCGTGCGCGACAGCCTGCCCGAACTGCCCGAGCAAAAGCGCCAGCGCTTCGCGCAGGCATATGGTCTGGGCAGCTACGACGCCGACGTACTGTCGGCCAGCCGCGCCCTGGCCGACTACTACGAAGCGGTTGTGGCCGCCTGCTCGGAAGCGAAGCTGGCCGCCAACTGGGTCCAGGTGGAACTGCTCGGGCAGCTCAACCGCGAGGAAAAAAGTATCGAGGACAGCCCGGTGTCGGCCGCCGACCTGGGCGGACTCATCACGCGTATCGTCGACAACACCATCTCCGGCAAAATCGCCAAGCAGGTGTTTGAGGCGATGTGTAATGGCGAGGGCAACGCCGACGCGATTATCGAGGCGCGCGGACTGCGCCAGGTCAGCGACTCGGGCGAGCTCGAGGCGATGGTCGACGAGGTGATCGCGAGCAGCCAGGCACAGGTGGAACAGTACCTGGCGGCAGACGATGCCAAACGCAAGAAACTGGTCGGCTACTTTGTCGGGCAGGTTATGAAACTGTCGAAGGGCCAGGCCAACCCACAGATGGTCAATGCCCTGCTGGCCAAGAAACTGGTCTGAGGAATTACGATGTTACGCAAGGATAAAGAAAAAGTACTGGACGAGGTCTGGACCGAGGATCACGTGCGCAGTTTCCTCGATGTGCGCCCCTTCGATGGCGCCAACGAGGATTTCTACATGCTGCTCAAGGCCTACCAGAGCATGCGCGCATCAGACTTCGAACTGTTCGTGGGCTTTTTCACCGGGCAGGGCCGCGATGTCAACGCGCGCGGCCGCGATAACCGCAGCGTTCTCGATATCGTCGCTACCCATCGGCACGGCGAACCCTACGCCCAGGTGCTGCAAGCTGCCGGCGCGACCGCCTAGCGATCGACCGGCACCCTGCCCTTGGCGAAGAGCTCGCGGTTCTCGCGTTTTTTCTCTTCGCTCTTCTTCAGCAGAACATACACCGCACCCGTGCCGCCGTGGCGCGGCTGTGCGCTATGGAATGCCTGCACCTTGTCCAGTTCACGCAACCAGTGGTTGACGCAGGCCTTGAGCACACCGCTGGCCCGGGTTTGCGTCCGCGTCTCGCCCTTGCCGTGCACCAGCATCACGCTGCGCAGGCCATGGGCGGAGGATTCTTCCACAAACTCGAACACCTCGCGTCGCGCCCGCTGCACCGTCATGCGGTGCAGGTCCAGCCGTGCCTCGGCTTCGTAACGACCCTGCTTGAGTTTGCGGTACACACCGTTCTGGATGCCCGGGCGCTTGAACTCCAGCACGTACCACGGATCCAGTGGCGCCAGTTCGGCGTCAGACAATGTATTGGGGTCCGCGCCGGTGGCGGCGACCGCGGCCTCGCGCCGCGCGGCCAGTGAGGAATCGCGCGCGGACCCGCCACGACGCGCCACCCGCGCCTCGCGATTGAGCGGCTTCACATCCGCCATCTCCTGCAAAAACAGGTCTTCGTCTTCGCTGTCCACGATGTCACCCCGCTGTAGAGTCCGCTATTATACGCCCGGGTGTCCAAAAGGTGATCAAACCGTGGCGAATTCCGCCAAGCCAGAAACACGCTGCCCGCTGTGTGGCGCCGACAACCGCTGTGCAATCGCCGCGGGGAAACCGCCCGAGTCGTGCTGGTGCTACACCGCGACATTGAACCCCAGCGCACTGAGCGCGATACCCGCAGAGGCCGTCAACACGGTCTGCATCTGTCCCGCCTGTGGCGGGGTCACGGCACAAGAGGAATCTCATGAAAGGTAATGCCGCCCACGGCGCTCGCTACCTGCTGCGCGGCGCCTCGATGCTGACCCACCCGCGCCTGCGCCTGTTTGTCCTGGTGCCGCTGGTGGTGAACATCCTGATTTTCGGCTCCCTGATCGGGCTCGGCTACAGCTACATGGCCGACCTGATGGCGCGCATGCTCGCCGCCATTCCCGACTGGCTGGATTTCATCGCCTGGATTCTGTGGCCGCTGTTCGTGATTTCGATCAGCCTCATCACCGGCTACCTCTTCACCGCGGTAGCACTTGTCATCGCCTCGCCCTTTAACGCGCTGCTGGCGGAAAAAGCCGAAGAGCTGGTCACGGGACAGCCCGTGGCGGGCCTGGAGGGCATCGGTGCGGCCCTGCTGGGAATTCCGCGCGGCATCCTGCGCGAACTCGCCAAACTGCTGTATTACATCCCGATGGCGCTGCTCGTCCTGCTGGCCTCGTTCATTCCGGGTATCAATGCGCTGGCGCCCGTGCTGTGGTTTCTGCTGGGCGCGTGGATGATGAGCATACAGTTCATGGACTACCCGCTGGACAACCACCAGCTGGGCTTTGGCGAGGTCAAGGCGGCGGTGCGCGAAAAGCGTCTGACCAGTATGGGGTTCGGCGGCCTGGTGGCGCTGTGCACCGGCATACCGGTGGTCAACTTTTTTGTCGTGCCCTCGGCGGTCGTCGGGGCGACACTGCTGTGGTGCGAGGAGTTGCGCGCCAAACGCCTACTGCAGTAATTCCTCGGGCGGGTGCGTGCATTCCAGCGCCGAGCCCAACAGGGCCTCGAGGTCTGGCAGCAGGAACGCATCGTCCTCACTGGCAAAACTGATGGACACGCCCGAGGCGCCGGCGCGGCCGGTACGGCCGATGCGGTGGACGTAGTCCTCGGGGTCTTCGGGCAGATTGTAGTTCACCACGTGGCTGACGCCGTCTACGTGGATGCCGCGTCCGGCCACGTCAGTGGCGACCAATACCTTGAGCTTGCCCGATTTGAAGTCTTCCAGGGTGCGCGTGCGCTTGGCCTGCGGAATTTCTCCGGAAAGAATGCCCGCAGACACACCCGACTTGCGCAGCCGTTCGTGCAACCGGCGCACCTGGTCGCGGCGGTTGGCGAACACGATGACGCTGGTGCATGCCTCGCTGCGCAGCAGATTGCTGAGCACCCGGAAACGCTGTTCGCTGCTGACCAGGTAGACCTTCTGGTCGACGGTGTCGGTCGCCACGTGCTCCGGCTCGATCTCAACGGTGATCGGTTCGTACGTCCACTGCTGTGACAGGTTGATGATGTCCTGCGTGAAGGTCGCAGAAAACAGCAGCGTCTGCCGATTCGCCTTGGGCGGCGTGGCGCGGACGATACGCTTGACCTGGGGAATGA
>CAYGOX010000167.1:2124-3100 GCA_964351485.1 uncultured Halioglobus sp. | reverse complement strand
CATGCGGTCGGCTTCGTCCAGGACCAGTGTTTCTACGTGATCCAGGAACAGGTCACGGCGCCCCATGCAATCGAGCAGTCGGCCGGGTGTCGCCACCACGAGGTCCACCACATGGTTGCTCAGGCGGTTGAGCTGTTTCTGGTAATCCATGCCGCCAATCAGCGTGGCGACCTTGAGCCCGGTGTACTTGGCCAGCTGCTCGGCGTCCGCCGCAATCTGCATCACCAGTTCACGGGTCGGGGCGATGACCAGCGCGCGTGGCTCGCCGATGAATCGCTCGGTTTCCGGCGGATGGCACAGCAGGTCCTTAAATATGGTGATCAGGAAGGCCGCCGTCTTGCCGGTGCCGGTTTGCGCCTTGCCGATGGCGTCGTGGCCCTGCAGCGTGTGGGGCAGGATTGAGGCCTGGATTGGAGAGCAGTACTCGAACCCGATATCCGCGATACCGCGCATCAGTTCCTCGCGCAGCCCGAGGTCGTGAAAACGCGTCTTGCCTTCCTGCGGCTCAACCACGAAATCTTCGAGGGACCAGGGCGCAGGCGCCGGTTTTTTGGTTCTGCGACGACGGCGCTTTTTCTCCCCCGATGACGGGTTGCGCGGCGCCTGATCATGGGGCGGCTGTGGCGGCGCAGCCTGTACAGCAGGCGCGTTGTCGCCCGGCGCAGCGTCCGGCGCGCGCCCTGAAACCCGGTCAACCAGCTTTTTGATTACCACGTGGCCGTATGTCCCTGCCGAAAAAACGCGGTAGTTTACCACCTCCGGGCAGGAATGGGCGGGAATATTGCCCCAAAATAGCGCCGTTACCGGCGCGTATTGGGGTACAGGCGGGACAGGTAGAAGTCCAGGCTGGTATAGCGGCCGCCGCCGGTAAACAGGAGCGCGAACAGCATCACCAGGTAAGTCACGCCGAACTCGATGCCGTTATTGAGGATGACATAGCTCCCCTGCTCCGTCAGCCACTGGTAATTGCCGTGGT
>CAYGOX010000167.1:0-2114 GCA_964351485.1 uncultured Halioglobus sp. | reverse complement strand
CGCTGCGCCACTTCCGGTGCGCCCGAATCAGCGATCGCCGCCCAACCGTTGTCCCAATGCACTGCGAAAATGGCGACCAGCATCGTGACCATCAGCGGGATGGATATCCAGCGGGTCGCCAGGCCCAGCGCCAGCAACAGGGCACCGATCGCCTCGGTATAGGCCGCCAGGTGGGCCATCAGCCAGGGAAAAGGCAGCCCCAACCCCCACTCGGCATTACCGAACCACGCGATGGTGTTGTCCATCCCCGCGATCTTCTCGGTGCCGGCCATCCAGAACACGGGCACCAGATACAACCGAGGCGCCAGCGGCGCCAGACCGTCAAGCGTGCGCAGTGGGGTAAAAAGGGTGTTGTGCAGTTGGTAATACAGTGATGCAATTGTCTTCATCGCTATGTTCCCATCAAAAATGACAGCTACTGTGACCCCGGCAACAACCGAAAGGTTTCGCCCCGCCCACACAATTTCTGCCAGCCTGTTCACAATTGCAGGCTGATTGAAGCCCCGCCCGTGAATACCACAAGCCTCCAGGTCCGTGAGCTGGCCCGCGAATGGCGCGCCCTGCTCGCCATCGCCTGGCCCATGATGATCGCCCAGGTCGCCCAGATGGGAACCGGTGTAGTCGACACGATAATGGCTGCGCGCTACAACGCCGTGGACCTGGCCGCTATCGCCATCGGCTACAACATCTGGCTGCCCGTGCACCTGGTATTCATCGGCGTCATGCTGGGCGCGACCGCCATTATCGCGCAGGACTACGGCGCCGGGCGCACGCGCAAAATCCGCGATTCCCTACCCCAGGCGCTGTGGATCGCCCTGGCGATGGGCGTTTTTGCAGCGCCGCTGTGCTATTCGACCGATCCGCTGCTGGGCCTGCTGAAACTAGATACCGTCACGCACACCAAAGCGCTGGATTACCTGCAGGCCGTCGCCTTCGGTCTGCCAGCCGCGGCGCTGTTCCAGGCGCTGCGCTGTCACGCGCAGGGCATCGGGATCATGCGCCCCTTCGCCATTGCCAGCGTGATCGGCTTCCTCGCCAATATCCCGCTGAATTACGCGTTTATCTACGGCCGCTGGGGCGCGCCCGAACTGGGCGCCGCCGGGTGCGGATGGGCCACCACGATTTCCATGTGGCTCAGCCCGGTCCTCATTGCCATCTACATGGCCCGTGCCAAAAGCCTCAAGCCCTACCTGCCGCCCCTGCGTTTCGTGGGTCCGAACTGGCGCATTGCACGCGAGATCTGTCGCCTGGGACTGCCCATGGGACTGACGTTTTTCCTGGAGGTCGCGGTGTTTTCACTGATCGGCCTGGCCATCGCCACCCTGGGCAACACCGCGATCGCCGCGCACCAGATCGCCTACAACGTGTGGGATGTCGTCTACATCCTGCTGATCAGCATCGGCTCCGCGATGGGCACGCGCGTCGGACAGGGCATCGGCGCCGGATCACGCCCGCAGGTCCAGCGCGCAATTGCCTGCGGCGCCGCGACCAACCTCGTTATCGCGGCGGCCTGCATGACGGTGCTGGTGCTTGTTCCGGAGTGGGTTATCAGCGTGTATACGCAGGATGCGGCGATTCGCAGCATGGTCCTGGCGCTGCTGGGGCTGGCCGCCCTGTTCATTGTCATCGACGCCGCCCAGGTCACGGTGACATTCGCGCTGCGCGCCTTCAAGGACACCGCCTACCCTTTCTACGTGCTGTGCGGTGTGTACTGGCTGATTACCCTGCCACTGGGACTGTGGCTCGGCCTGCAGGTGGCACAGAATCCCACCGCGGGCACGCTGGGGTTCTGGAAAGCGATGATTCTCGGGCGCCCCCTTACCGGGATTAATCTCGGTTTCATGCTGCGGCACCACCTGCGGGCGCCATTGCAGCGCACCTAACGCGCACCCGCACCGTGAAGGTGGCTGCAATCGGGGCAATCGGGACGCGGCGCCAGCCCGAGCGTGCGCACATCGAGGGTACGCAGATCCATCACCAGCAGCCTGCCCCGCGCCGGCTCACCATAGCGAGCAAGCAGCTTGATGGCCTCCATGGCCTCCAGTGAACCCAGCCTACCGCCCACCGGGGCCAGCACCCCGCTCTCGGCGCAGCTCAGGGCAGTATCACTGTCA
>CAYGOX010000166.1:0-8460 GCA_964351485.1 uncultured Halioglobus sp. | reverse complement strand
CGGGCACGAGCCAGGCCGGCCGGTGACGCGGCACACGGTTCAGCAACGCGACCGGCACAGTAAGCGACACGCCATCCGATGCGCCGCCGGGTTCGAACTGGTAGCTCAGCGGCAGCTCGAGCTCGCCGGACTGCAGCGTGTCGGGAAATTGCTCACCCAGCGTTGCGCCCGGATCGCCGGCGAGCAGGAACTCCCGCGACATCCGCAGGGCCCGCGCTGCCTCGGGCTCGCGCTTGAGCCAGCTCGCCAGCCGCGACATCGTGCAGATGTCTTCGGGCAAGCGCTCGTCATAAAAATCGAACTGCGCCTGCTCGGAGGCCAGCAGATCGCGGCGGCGTGTCTTGGACTCCAGCGTCTCCACCGATTCCACCAGCGCCCGGTTATGCTTGAGGAACGCCGGCATTCGCTGCACCCGGCCGGGAATCAGGCCCTCCCTGATCATGATCTGCCGCGCCTCGTCCGGCGCGATCGGCCCGTAGTGCACAACCGTTTTGTCCGACAGGGTCAGACCGTACAGGCTGGTGCGACGATAAGCCACCACCTGCCCCCGGCGCGGCTGCCAGCGCGGTTCGTAGTGGTGAATCTTGAGCAGTGCCGGATTGATATCGAGCGCCCAGCGCGGGTCAATAGTGGCGACCTGGCGCGCAAACACGCGCGTTGTCTCGACGATCTCGGCCGCGACAATCCAGCGCGGTGTTTTACGCGCCAGCACCGAGCCGGGAAATATCCGTAGCTTGCGATTGCGGGCGGCGATGTAGTCGCGCTCCTCGTGCCACTGCGCGATATTGCTCAGCAGGCCGCTGAGCAGCGCCTTGTGCACCGCGTCATAGCTCGCATTGATATCCCGCTCCTCGCTCGTATCGCGCGGGAGTTTGAGTTTGAGCCCGCGACAGGCAATACGTAACTGGCGATGCACGTCGCGCCACTCGCGCATACGCAGGAAGGACAGGTACTCGCGCTGACACAGTTTGCGCAACTGGTTCTGGCTCAGCGCCTGGCGCTGTGCCTCGTAGTAATCCCACAGCTGCAGGTACGCCAGAAAATCCGAGCGCTTGTGCTTGAAGCGCGCGTGTTGCTGATCGGCCTGCGCCTGCTTCTGCACTGGCCGCTCACGCGGATCCTGTACCGCCAGTGCGCTGGCAATAACCAGTAATTCATCCAGACAACCCTGCTGGTCGGCGGCGAGCACCATGCGCCCCAGGCGTGGGTCTATCGGCAGCCGCGCGAGGCGCTTGCCGACATCGGTCAGATGATTGTCGGCGGTGACCGCCCCCAGTTCCTCCAGCAGCTTGTAACCGTCGCGCACCATGCGCGCATCGGGTGGATCGATAAATTCAAAGCGCCGCACATCGCCCAGCTTCAAAACGAGCATTTGCAGCACCACCGCTGCGAGATTGGTCCGCCGGATCTCCGGGTCGGTAAACTCCGGACGCTGGTTGTAATCCTCCTCGCTGTACAGGCGAATGCAGACGCCGGGGCCGACGCGCCCACAGCGACCGCGCCGCTGATCGGCGCTGGCGCGCGACACCGGCTCCACCGGCAGGCGCTGCAGCTTCGTCCGGTGACTGTAGCGGCTGATGCGCGCCAGCCCCGTATCCACCACAAACCGGATGCCGGGCACGGTGAGCGAGGTTTCGGCCACGTTGGTAGCCAGCACCGCGCGGATACCGGCGCGCTTGCCGGCGCTGTTGAAGACGCGATTCTGTTCGGCCTGGCTCAGCCGTGCATACAGCGGCAACACCTCGATATCGCGCTGATCGCGCAACGCCCGCGCGGCCTCACGGATATCGCGCTCGCCGGGCAGGAACACCAGCACGTCACCCGCCGGCCCGTACTCACCGGCCGCGATGGCCGCCACCGCCTGCTCCACCTGCACATCCAGGGCGTCCTCGACCCGCTCTTCGGGTTCCCGGTAGTGCGTCTCGATCGGATACCCCCGGCCCGATACCTCGATCACCGGCGCATCACCGAAGTGTCGCGAGAAACTCTCGACGTCGATCGTGGCCGAGGTCACGATGATCTTCAGGTCCGGGCGCTTCGGCAGGATGCGTTTGAGGTAGCCGAGCAGGAAATCGATATTGAGACTGCGCTCGTGCGCCTCGTCGATGATGAGCGTGTCGTACTGGCGCAGGAGCCGGTCGCGCTGCATCTCGGCCAGCAGAATGCCATCGGTCATGAGCTTGATCGCGGTTGCCGACGATACCTGGTCGTGGAAGCGCACCTGATAGCCCACCAGTTCCCCCAACGATGTGCCCAGCTCCTGGGCAATGCGCGCCGCCACCGTGCGCGCCGCCAGGCGACGCGGCTGTGTGTGGCCGATGATTCCGCGCTGCCCCCGCCCCAGTTCCAGGCACAGCTTGGGCAGTTGTGTAGTTTTGCCGGACCCGGTTTCACCGGCCACGATAACGACCGGGTGCTGCGCGATGGCCTCGCGCAGCTCATCCCGAAGCGCCGTGATCGGCAGCTCCTGTGGGTAGGTTATGTCGGGAATGGGCCGGGCCGGCGCCGGTTGGTCAGACATGAAACAGCAAACCTGGTAGCAGGTACAATTGACTTGGTATGTCGCAATGATCGTGCGGTATGCTCAGCACAGACTTTCACGACGAGAACACAGTAATGACGCCAGGCGATTCATCCGACACTTCACAAGCCAAGTCAGGAGACACGGTCAGCAACCACCCGTACGAGGCGCTCACGATAGGCCAAACCGCGCGCTATTCCAAGCGCATCGAGGAACAGGACATTCTCCAGTTCGCCGCTGTGTCCGGCGACGTCAACCCGGTCCACCTCGACGAGGACTTTGCCGCGACCACGCAGTTCGGTCAGCGCATTGCCCACGGCATGCTCAGCGGCGCGGTGATCTCGGCGGCGCTGGCGATGGAACTGCCGGGCCCCGGCTCTGTATACCTGGGCCAGACGCTGAAGTTCCGCCGCCCGGTCATGCTGGGAGACACGATCACCGTCACGCTCGAAGTGACGGAGAAAAACGACAGGCGCCGGTTTGTGACGCTGGACTGCACGGTGACCAACCAGTCCGGCGATGTCGTGGTGACCGGCGAGGCCCAGGTGATGGCCCCGACCGAAAAGCTGACTTTCGAACGCCCGGCGGTCCCGGTCTTCAGGCAGGTCTAGTCCGCCGTTGAGGCGCTTGCCTGCTGCGTGAACTGGGCGGGATCGAGGTACATCAGTTGCAGCGTGGTGATCTCGCTGTCGCGCCCCGGCTGTGCGGCCAGCACCATGACATTGGGTTGCTCGCGATCCACGGTCACGCCCGTAATACCGAAGATCATCGCCCCGGTATCGCCCTGCGAATTGAACACGCGAATGTCGCGATCTTCCTTGATAGTGCGCGCGATATTGGCCAGCAGGGTTTTCACGCTGGCCTGAAATGCACCGAAGTTCAATCGCCCGCGAAACTCGCTGTATTCCAGCGCCAGGGTGAAGCGGGCACGGGCCGAATCTTCCATCGCCACCGTGGCCAGCGGCACCGCCTGACCGTCGAACAGATCGCGGTACAGGCGCTTGGCCGCGGTGCGCGAGGGCTCGACAAGCGCCTTGTGGATCAGGTTCGCTGACAGAATGAGGAACTTGTCGTGTTCGATAGACTGGGTCTGCATGGGTGTCTGTTGTCCTGGTGTCGCGTGCGCGCGCCAGTCTAATACCGTGGCGCAGTCGTGTGCAATTGCTCAAAGGCAAGTCCGTCAGCCTGCCAAAGCGCAAAAAAGTACAGATAATCGCCGACAACGTGTGAACTAATTCGCTAACTCCCGCCGGTTCATGGCTGGCAGGGAATGGCGTCTGGTACTATTTTTACACTATAGGTCAGAAAATTAGCGGTCGCTATTGCACATGATGTACCCGGCTCAACACGCGCGTTTGGCGCCACGCCCGCGGTATCGGTGGCTCCAACACCTGCTGCCGGGCGCCCTGGTGGCACTGCTCGCGACAACCGGTCTCGCGCCCTTTCACGGCGCACATGCCGACGATGCTGCGCTCGCCGCACTCTCGCAGCAGCGTCAGGCGCTCACCCTGGAACTTGAGCAGTACGAAGAGACACTGGCCCTGCTCAACCCCACCGGCGAGCCGCCGGAGGAAAGCGCCAACGCCGCCGTACGCAAACTGGCCAGCCAGGCCATGCGGGTAAAAGAACAACTGCTGGTGATTGCCGGCCAGGAAGTCACCCTCCTCCAGCAACAGATCCACCAGCGGGCCGGACAGCCAGCCGGGGAACCGGTGGCAGACAACGCTGACAACTCACCGCAGCTTGCCGCCGGCGCCAAGGAAGCGACCGAGGGCAAACCCCTGCGTACCTATGGCACGGACTATAGCCAGGACAAGGACACCGGCAACGTCGATCGCCTCCACACACTGCTGCAGGATTATTTTGCACAGGTCCAGGCGTCCGCCAACGTGTTGCCCACCGAGCAGGAAGTCGCCGCCCGCGAGAAGGCCCAGCGCGACATTCAAAATCTGGCCAAAATACCGTACAGCGCCGACAAGGTCCGCCTGACCGGGGCCGAGGGCAGCACCGCGCTGGCCCACATCACGCAGCGGCTGATGAATCCGGCCATCCCGGAAAGCCGCCGGGACACCTCCCCGATCTGTGCCATCAAGACCTACCTGTTCGACACACTGGTCGCGAGCAAAAACCGCAGTCTGCAGCCGGTGGGCAAGAATCACTACGTGGCGCGCATCCGACTGCAACCGGGCGAGACCTCGCTCGCCATCCTGAACGAGCGCTGGGACGTCAACATGCCGCAGCAGGCCATCGCCACCGACTACCTCGTCACGTTCTACAACCCCCCGGGACGCGATGCCCAACTCCACCTGTTCGCCATTGACGACCTGCTGGCGCTGGACGCCCCGCATATCCCGGCCTGGCTACCCGAAGAGCTCAACCTGCAGTCCACTGACCGGGGATGACGCCGGACAACACGCCCTGGCAGCCGGTCACGCCCGCAGCGCTCGACTGGCGCGATGACGACACCCCATTCTCGGCACACTTCGACGATGTCTACTACAGCGCTGAAGACGGCCTGGCAGAGACACGCCACGTGTTTCTCGACGGCAACGGGCTTCCCGGACGCTGGCAAAACCCCAACACGGAAACGTTCTGCATCGCCGAGACCGGCTTCGGCACCGGGCTGAACTTCCTCGCGACCTGGGCGGCCTGGGCCGAGCTACCGATACCAAGGCCGCAATTGCATTACATCGCTGTAGAGCAGTTTCCGCTGGCGCCGGCCGACCTGGCGCGCAGCCTTGCGCGCTGGCCCGCCCTCGCCCAATTCGCAGAGCCATTGATCCGCAGCTATCCGGGCCTGGTGCCGGGCGAGCACCGCCTGCTGTTTTGCGGCGGCGATATCCGGCTCGATCTCTGGTGGCACCCAGCCGAACGGGCGCTGGAGGACATGGTCACGCACGGCCTGCGTACGGTTGATGCCTGGTATCTGGACGGCTTCGCGCCGGGCCGCAACAGCAGCATGTGGACACCCGCCGTGTTCCTCGCCATGGCAGCACTGAGCCGCCCCGGTGCCACCTTTGCCACGTTCACCGCGGCCGGACAGGTCCGTCGCGATCTCGTGGCGGCCAATTTCACCGTCAGCAAGAGAGCCGGATTTGGGCGCAAGCGCGAGTGCCTGCACGGCGTGTTGTCAGCTGAGGCTGCCGCGACACCGGATCAGGCGCCAGCGGGTGACGAAACGCCCTGGGACCTGCCTTCGCGCCACCCTGCCCGCCCCCACAACGCGATTGTCATCGGCGCCGGCCTGGCCGGGGCATCAGTCGCAGCGGCACTGGCTGCGCGCGGTGTGGCCGTTACCGTCCTGGAACGGGCGCGCACGGCCAGTGGCGCATCGGCCAATGCCCAGGGGGTGTTGTACACGCGATTGCCGGCGCAGCACGCCGACCTGACCGACTTTGCACTGCAAAGTTACCTGCACGCGAGCGCGCGGTACGGCGACCTGTTCGAGCGCAGTGTGCTCGATACCCCCGCGGACGGCGCACTGTGCGGCGCCTTTGCGCAACACGCGAAGCAGGCCGATCTCGAACGGCTGCAGCAAGTGCTGCAGGATGTGCCCGAGCTGGCTTGCGTCCTGTCTCCGGCAGAGGCCGGTGAGCGTCTTGGCGTGGAGCCGGCCATGGCCGGCTACTGGCTGCCGCGCTCGGGGTGGCTCAACCCCGCCGCTGTCTGCCGCGCCTGGCTCGATCACCCGCTGATCACTGTTGTCGAACAGGCCGGTGATGTCAGCCTGCAGCGGCAGGACACCGTTTGGCAGGCGGTCACGTCGACCGGAGCAGGTTTCGAGGCGCCCTGCGCGATCATTGCGACCGGCCACGAGGCCATCGCACATCCCGCACTGTCCTGGCTCCCGCTGCAGCCCGTGAGAGGTCAGACGACGCTGCTACCGGCGGATGTCGGCGGACCGGACCTGCGCGCGGTCCTGTGCCACGAGGGCTACATCGCCCCGGCTCGCGGAGGGTCACACTGCATCGGCGCAACGTTCTCCCCGGGCGATAATGACCCCACGGAACGACCCAAGGACCACGCCAGCAACCTCGCACAATTGGGCGCTGCTGTGCCGGCGTGGCGCGACGCGCTGGCGCAGATTCCCGTGGCATCGCTGTCGGGCACCGTGGGCTTCAGGGCCGCCAGCAACGACTACCTCCCGATCGTCGGGCGCGTTCCGGACCGGGCCGCGTTTCTGGCTGACTATGCCGACCTGCGGCGCAATGCGCGGCGGCCCGTGCACCGACGCGGAAACTACCTCGATGGGCTCTATGTCAGCACCGGGCACGGCTCGCGTGGGCTGACCTCAACACCGCTGTGCGCCCAATGGCTGGCCGCCCAGGTGTGCAACGAGCAGCCGCCGCTGTCGCGTAAACTGGGTCGCGCCCTGAGCCCCGCCCGGTTTATCATTCGGGACCTGATTCGCAATCGTTGCTGAGCCGGCCTTGCGCACACTGTTCTGTCTTTTCCTGTTACTGACGACCGGTCACGCACTGGCCGTCGACCAGTACCGGTACCGCGTCATCGACCGGCAGCCACAGTCGCGCTCGCTGTTTACGCAGGGTCTGGAGATTCGCGGCGATGACCTGTACCTCAGCAGCGGGCACTACGGCCGCTCGAAACTTCTGCGTTTCGACCTGCAAACCGGCGAACTGGAACTACAGCGGCACCTGGCCGCCAATCATTTCGCCGAGGGAATCACCCTGCTGGGCGAGCGCGTGTTCCAGCTCACCTGGCGCAGCCGGCTCATGCTGGTTTACGACAGTGAGACACTGCAGCCGGTGACCCGGCATGAATTACCCGGCGAGGGCTGGGGCCTGACCAACGACGGACACCGATTGATCTACAGTGACGGCAGCGCCAGCCTGCATTTTGTCGACCCGGACAGCGGCCGCCGCGAACACTCCGTCACCGTCACGGAAAATGGTCGGCCGCTGGGACGGCTCAATGAACTGGAGTGGATCGACGGTGCTATCTGGGCCAACGTCTGGCTGACCAACCGCATCGTGATCATCGATCCGGCCACCGGTGCGGTCACCGGCAACATCGACCTGTCAGGCCTGCTGAGCACCGCAGACAGGCGCAACGGTACGGATGTCCTCAACGGCATCGCCTACGATCGCCAGCGCAAGGCGCTGTGGCTGACCGGCAAGCACTGGCCGTACCGCTTTCACGTCGAACTGCTTCCCATCGACGCCCCACCGGCGGGCGATTCGCGCTAGAATGGCGCCTGCTGTATTGGCAGCGCATCATCCATTGATTTCAGTAGAGTTGTTATGAGCACCGAGGCTATCGCCACCGAATCCGCCGCACCGGCCGCACACCCCGCATTCAAGCTGCTGCGGCAGGAGACTATCGCGTCGCTCAACCTGCGCGTGGAGCACTACGAACACCGCGCGACGGGCGCAGTGCACTATCACCTGGCCTCGCCGAGCACGGAGAACGTGTTCCTGGTGGCGCTGCGGACCGTGCCGCAGGATTCGACCGGCGTGGCGCACATCCTCGAGCACACCGCGCTGTGCGGCAGCGAACGCTTCCCCGTGCGCGACCCGTTCTTCATGATGCTGCGGCGTTCGCTCAACACGTTCATGAACGCGTTTACCAGCTCCGACTGGACGGCCTATCCCTTCGCGAGCCAGAACCGCAAGGACTTCAACAACCTGCTCGACGTCTACCTCGACGCGGTGTTTTTCTCGCGGCTCGATCCGCTGGATTTTGCGCAGGAGGGCCACCGCGTCGAATTTGCCAACCCGGATGATCCCGACAGCCCGCTGGTCTTCAAGGGCGTCGTGTTCAACGAGATGAAGGGCGCGATGAGCTCCATTACCAGCACGCTCTGGAGCACGCTGTGTGAACACCTGTTTCCGACCAGCACGTATCACTACAACAGCGGTGGCGATCCGCGACATATCCCCGATTTGAGCTACGAGCGGCTGCAGGCCTTCTATCGCAGT
>CAYGOX010000165.1:0-8474 GCA_964351485.1 uncultured Halioglobus sp. | reverse complement strand
AGGGCATTGAAAGCCTCGCCATTCCGCACAACTCGAACGGCTCCAACGGCCAGATGTTCAAGCTGGTGGACTGGGCCGGCGACCCGCTGACCGACAACTACGTCGAGCAGCGCACACGCAACGAACCGCTGGTGGAAATCACCCAGATCAAGGGCACCTCGGATACGCATCCTGCGCTGTCACCCAACGACGAGTGGGCCAACTTCGAAATTTATTCGCTGCGCGTCGGCACCGCGATGTTCAGCGAACCGAAAGGCAGTTACGTGCGCGAGGCACTGCAGAACGGCCTGGCGCTCGAACAACAGGGCATCAAGAATCCCTTCAAGTTCGGTTTCATCGCGGCCAGCGATACGCATGTGGCGGGTACAACCGACGACGAATCCACGTTCTTTTCCAAGGCCGGCATTCTCGACGGCAAGCCAGAGAATCGCGGCTCGGTGCCGATCTCGTTCCTGTACGGCGCAATGCTGCGCGTCCTCTCGCCCGATACATTACTGGATGTCGAGGGCAGAACCTATTTCGGCGGCAGCGGCTTTGAATCCTGGAGCGCCTCGGGTATCGCCGGGGTGTGGGCCGAGGAAAACACCCGCGAGGCCATCTACGCCGCCTTCCGGCGCAAGGAAACCTTCGCCACGAGCGGCCCGC
This sequence comes from uncultured Halioglobus sp., assembly GCA_964351485.1. Classification (GTDB taxonomy): domain Bacteria; phylum Pseudomonadota; class Gammaproteobacteria; order Pseudomonadales; family Halieaceae; genus Marimicrobium. The sequence continues at coordinate 7,829 of CAYGOX010000165.1, read as the reverse complement.
GCATCAAGGTCCGCCTGTTCGCCGGCGAGGCCTTCGACGATACGCTGCTGAAAGACCCGAACATGGTCGCGAGGGCCTACGAAGAAGGCATGCCCATGGGGTCGGACCTGACCACCAACGGCAAGCCACCGACCTTTGTCGCGCTGGCCGCCGCCGACCCGCGTGGCACCCCGCTGCAACGCGTGCAGATCATCAAGGGTTATGCGAAAGGCGACGAAGTGTTTGAAAAGGTCTACGACGTGGCCTGTTCAGATGGCCTGTCACCGGACGCGGACACCCACCGCTGCCCGGACAACGGCGCCCGGGTCAATCTCGACGACTGTTCGGTAACCGACGGGGTGGGTGCGAGCCAGCTGGCCACAACGTGGACAGACCCGGACTACGAACCGGACGTCAAGGCGTTCTACTACCTGCGCGCACTGGAAAACCCGACCTGCCGCTGGTCCACCTGGGATGCACTGCGCGCCGGGGTTGAACCGCGGGCCGACCTGGCCAAAACCCTGCAGGAGCGCGCCTGGAGTTCGCCGATCTGGGTAGAGTGACGCGCTAGCGCAGCGCGAAGCCGGGGCGGCCGTGAAAAAAGTGCAGGATCGCTTCGCGCTGATCCATCGCATCGCGGTAGCCCCAGTCGATCAGCTCCTTGCAGAACGCCTTTTCAAACAGCAGGTAACTGGCCAGGCTGGCACCCCCGCCGCGTTCTGTGGCACCGATGATCTTCATGCCCATGCGCATGGCACGTGGTAAATCCTTGATATGCCGCACGGCAATTTCGTCGAACTCCATGCTCGGGTAGATCGCGAGCAGCTCGATGGTGCGCAGGTCATCCGGCGTGTTGTGCGGATTCTCATTCTGGGCATAGGCCACCAGATCGTTGATTCTCATCATGGTGTCCAGGTCGTGTTCGAGCGTGTCGATAAACGCACTGTTGAAAATATGGCCGAACAGTTGCGCCAGCGAGGGGGAATGCACCACATCGTCGGGCCCCGGCGCGTTCTCGTGCGTGCGATTACCGCTGACGCCGATCACGAGCACCCGGTCTGCACCCATTCGGATCACCGGACTGAGCGGCGCCAGCTGGCGCAGCGCGCCGTCACCGAAGTACTCCCGGCTGATTTTTTCCGCCGGGAGAATGGCGGGGATCGCGGAGGAACCCAGGATATGGGACACCGTCAATTCCACGGGCACGCCTGCGCGGCGATGGCCGCGCCATTTCTCGATGCCGGGCCGGCCCTGGAAGAACGTCACGCATTCACCCGAGGTGTATCCCGTGGCGGAGACACCCACCGCATCGAGATATCCCGCATCGATACGCTTCTGAATATTGCGGAACTGGATGGAGCGTTCCAGGAGGTCACGCAGCGGATCGTTGTTCAGCAACGCCAACGGCTGACCGCGCGCCACACCGCGATTGAACAGCGAACCGAACAGGCGTGCGAACGACCACAACAGGTCGCGCCCGCCGGCCCGGTAGACCTGGTCGACGTGCAGCGAACTCCAGATTTTTTCGACCTTCTTGACGGCCAGGCGAAAATTATTCGCCGACGCTGCCAGCGCCACACCGTTGATGGCGCCCGCCGACGTACCGCTGATAATCGAAAAGGGGTTGTGTGCCTCCTTGGCATGCAGCTCGGAGATCGCCTTGAGGACCCCGACCTGATAAGCGCCGCGCGCACCTCCCCCGGAGAGAACGAGGGCGGGTTTCATGCTTGTTCTCCCGCATCCATGGGCGGCCAGTATAGAAGGCGCGGGACGCCGGACTCAAGACAGCTGACGCAGTTCGCGAAAAACTACCGGGACTGTCATCGCTCGATGCTGAAGTTGAGATCGCCGCCACTGGCCAGCGGGGAGGATTCAGTCACAACATTCCAGCGATCGTTGAACTGGTAGCGCAGCTTGACGGTGGAAATGGACTCCAGCAGCCCCACCCCGTAGCTGACATACAGGCGCGGTGTCAGGTATTTGCCTATCACCAGCGCCGCCTGGTTGACGTCGCTGGCGCCGCCGGCCTCCCCCGTCCCGGTTTCGATGCCGATCGTATCGACGCCGAGTTTGTCGCCCAGACCCTTGGCCAGGTAGTCGCCGCCGCGGATTCCCAAAAGCAGCGCGGCCTGGGTGATGTAATCCGACTCTGCGCCATCGGTGCTCTCGAAGGGACGCCCCAGCACCAGCCAGGACAGCTGGTTGCTGGAGCTCATGAGCGGCTCGGAAAAAATCTCTACCGTCGGCTGCTGCAATTTGCCACCGACATTCACCCCGACCACGATGTCGGCGGCGGGACGGCGCAAAGCCCGGATATTCAACCCCGGGTTGTCGATGCTGCCGCCAGCAAACAGGAGTTGTCCACGATCGATGACCAGCCCCTGGCCGAAAGCGCGATACTCACCATCGACCACGTTGAGTTCTCCGCTGGCCAGCACCGGCTTACCGGGCGACTGTCCGATGGACAGGTTGCCGCCGAGTTTACCGCTGAACCCGAAACCGTTGATCGAGACATCGTCTCCCAGCGTCAGCTTGATCTTCGCCGAAAACGTGTCGAGGGCGCCGCCGTTGGCAGTGCCATTGTGGTCCGTATCATGAGTGACGATCACCTGGTCTGGTGTCACGCGCACCGCGCTGGGCGGCAATTGTGTCGGCGTAATCGCGGCGCGCGGGACATGCACGCTGCCGGTGAGGCGCAGGCGTTCTTCACGCCACACCAGGGACAGGTCCGGCGTTCCCCAGACACTGGCCTCGGGTGAGCGCCAGAACGGGAAGTTCTCCCCCCTGAGCCGGGCGTCCAGTTCCGCCAGGGGGAACGCGAGTTGTTGCAGGCTGGCCAGCTGCGCCGAACCATCGAGGGCCAGGTAGCCCTCTTCCGCGCGCACCTCACCGCGCCAGGTGACCGCACCCGACGTATCTGCCTGCGCATCAAGCGTGACGGTCTCCAGGTAGAGACCCGGCGTTGCCAGCGACAGCTCCGAGGCCGAGAGGCGCAACTCGCCGGTCGGTTGCGGCGCGGCCAGCGTACCGGCCAGCGCCAGGCGAAGCTGTGCCGAGCCAGTAAAACGTTCGATCTCCGGCGACAGGCCCGCGATGAAGCCAAGCGAGGGCAGCGACATCTCGAGCGTGCCCGACGGGCGCGCCTGCTCACCGGCGCCGAGATCGTCGATGACAATCTCGCCGCGTATTCCCCCGGGCTCGACGAACGGAAGATCGATCCGGATGTTGGCCTGCCCGGGATCACCACTGACAACCACACTGCCCGGCGCAAAGCTCACGGCCTGCTCGGGTTCATCCTCGACCGCGCGCTGACCCAGCCGGCCCTCCGTGGCGGTAAATGTCGCCGCGTATTGCAGGGGCGCACCGGCGGTTCCTCGCACTGACGCCTCACCGTTCACGACCCCTTCGATAAACGCGGTTTCCGGCAGCGCCGGGGCGAGATACGCCAGCTGTAGATCGCTCAGCGACAGGTCGGCCTGCAGAACCTCCCCTGCACGGCGCCCCGACAGGCACAGGCGGGCCTCACCGCGACGCCAGCAACCAGAGCCCAGTTGCGCAGCAGTGGATGTGACCGTCAACGACTGGGCCGACTCGAGCACCCACGGCGAAAATCCCGCCGGGCGCACGCGCGCGCTGGCCAGTTGTCCCCGCCACTGCTGGTCCTGCAAACCGCCGCGCACCGTGACATCCAACTCCGCCGATTCTCCGCCCGCGTCCAGGCGCAATTCGTGCGCCGCACGGTTACCGCCCAGGGTGGCATCGAGCGTATCGAACTGCCAGTCGCCCCAGGCCACACGAGTTGCGTGCACGGTCGACGGTGCAAGATCGGGTTCACCCTCGTTCGTGAGGTCGACATCCAGCGTCGCCTGCAGTGTACCGATACGCCCCTGCTGGTACTGCAAACCCGCCGCGGTGACATCACCGCGCACAGTGGGCGCGTCGGGACTACCCGACACACTGCCCCGGCTGGCCAGCGAACCGCGCAAGCCCGGCATGACCACCGCCAGGTCGGGACTGTCGATCTGCCAGCGCAGATCGAGCCGATCGCCGAGACTGCCCTGAAGGTTCAGGTCCGTTCCGCCGAGCGTACCGCTGAGCGCTTCGACTGTGGTGACCCGGGGCGTGTAGGCAAACCGGGTCGTCAGCGTCAACGGTTGCTCACGCAGCGTGCCGTCGACACGCAGCGCGTTCACCGTAATGTTCTCGCCCTCACCCGCGGCATCCACCGACAGGTCGAGCAGGCCCGGCCACAAAGGGTTCCAGTGCGCCGGGTCCACACCCTCGGCGGCCAGTGTCATCCGGTACGACAACGCAGGCGCCCAGGCGATACTGCCCTCGCCGCTGGCTGTGCCACCGAGCACACCGGCCTCGGTCACGTCCAGGCGCAGCGACTGGCGGTCGCCGCGACCGGTCAGGCGCAGCTGGCCCACCGGCGCCTGTGCCACCTGTTGCCGGGCCTCAAGCCGGGTGTACCAGTCAGTCAGCCTGCCTTCCACCGACCAGTGGCCCTGCGCGCTTTGCAGCCAGGTCGATGCGGGCGCGGGTGTCCCGGCGGCGGCGAGGACCAGGCCATTCCAGTCGAGATTGGCGGCGTGCCGTCCTCCCGACTCCTCGCTACCCAGGCGCAGCCTGAGCGCCAGCGTGTCGAGCGCCGTGGTGAACGCGGCAGTCTGCACCCGCACATTGCTCGCCCGGCCGCTTTGCAGCCGGAATGCAACCGGCAGGTCAAGCGCGGCCGGCAAGGTGAACGGCTCATCCGAAGCCGGCGCGGGCTCGCTGTCGGCGACGGCCACGACCAGCCCGTCCAGCGTCAGCGTCGATATCATGATCTCGCGCCGGGTCAGCGCCCAGGGCTCCCAGTGCAGCTGTGCCCGGCGCAAATCCACTGTTACGTCCGGCGCGTGATACGCCACACCGCGCAGCGTCAGGCGACCGCCCAGCGTGCCCTCGACGCGCGCGATCGACAGGCCCTCGACCTGCTGCACCAGCAAGCCGGCCGCCCACGCTACGCCGGTTTGCGTCTGGAACAGGACGTACAGCGCCAGCACCGGCAGCGCCACGACCAGCGTGAGAACGATCAGGCTGACTGTCAGGACGCGGCGCATTACAGATCCGCTCCGAAACTGAGGTGCACGCGCACATTGTTGTCGGGATCGTCGAAGGGGTGCGCAAGGTCAACGCGAAACATCCCGACCGGGGAACGATAGCGATAGCCCACACCGGCGCCGAGTTTGAGGGTATCAATCGGATCGCGCGTCGCATCGCCGGCGTCGACGAACGCCGCAATACCGGAGTTTTCGCTGATCAGGTAATCCACTTCCACGCCGAGTGCGGCGAAATACTTGCCGCCAATACGGTTGCCCTGCTCATCCAGGGGGCTGAGATCCTTGTAGCCGTAGCCGCGTACGCTCTGCGCGCCACCGGCGAAGTAGCGCAGCGACGGCGGCAGGTTGTCGAACGCGTCGGTAACCGTGGTGCCGTATTCGAACCGTCCGAGCAATCGCGAGCGCTCGCCCAGCGGCAGGACAGCGCGGCCGAATACGGTCGCCTGCAGGAAATCCACGTCCGACAGCACACCTTCGGCCGCGCCCCGCACCTGGACGGTATAGCTATAGCCGCGCAGCGCGTAAAACGGGTCGTCGGCATTTTTCAGGGTGAATTCGATTGCGGGAATCAACAGGGTGGCGTCAGTGCTGGGACCGTCGCCAAACTGCCAGTCCTCGTGCACAAGCCCGAGCGACAGCCTGCGGCGACCGCCCCAGCGCAACTGGTTGAGGGTCCCGGCCAGCCGGTACTCCTCGGACTCGGTGTCGTTGATCTTCTCGCGCTCGGCGTTGCCGGTGAAATCCAGCGATTCGTGACGCACATCGCCCACCGGTATCGTGTACCGCGAGGCCAGCGAGGCACTCACCTCCGAGAACTGCACCTTGCTGGCAAAGCGGTGACCGAGCCGGTTCACGCGCCGGAATTCTGTGCTTAGACCGACGCGCGCCCCGGTGTCGGTCCCATAGCCAATGCTGGCCCCGTAGCGCGCCGCCTTGCGCGGCGCCGTCTGTACGCGCACCGGCACGACCTGGCCATCCGCCGCCTCCGGCGCCACATCCAGACTGACATGACTGAAGTATCCCGACGCCGACAGTGCCTGCTGCAACGCCAGCAGTTCATCCGACAGGAAGGGGTCGCCGGGGGACTGCCTGATAAACCGGCGCATATAGTCCGGATCGAGGATATCCTGATCCAGCGTGATATCGCCGAAATAGTAGCGCTGCCCCGTCTCCAGCTTCAGCACCACATCCGCCGCGTACTCGTCGGGAAAGACCCGCAGCGTATTTTCCAGGAAGGCGGAATCGAGGTAACCCAGGTCGTAAGCGCGCTTTTGCAACGCACTCTTTAGCGCGGCGTAGCGTTCATGGAGGACCGGCTCGCCCGGCTGCAGGGCCTGTTTCTGCATCAGCGCCAGCAGCGCGGGTTCGTCTGCGCCCTCCCCGTGCAGGGTCACATCGACAGTGCGGAAGCGCGACACGGTGCCCGGCTGCACCTCGAACACGACCCGAAACGCTTCATCCTCGACGCTGACCGTGTGGTTGATCACCGGGGAGTAGTAGCCGAAGGCCTGTAGCGCCGCCTGGGCCTCGTCCCTGGCCGGCCGCAGGAAACGTTTCAGGCCGCGCCGGCTGACCCGGCCACCGCTACTCTCGACGCCGAAAAGACTGAGGTGATGACGCACGTTGTCGCGCAGTTCGTCCTCAAGGCCGTTCACCTCGAGCACGACGCGACGCTCTGCCGCCGATGGCGCCGCGGGGGCGGACTCGGCAGCCGAAACAGACGGCGAGAACAGCAGGAGGAGCGATGCGAGGACCGACCACCTGGCCGCGGGACCAACAAGAGCGCGAATGAACACCAAGAGCGGGGAAATCGACATACAGTAGAAAGACCCGGCCATGGTAACGCGGCCGGGGAGCCAAGGCTATCGGACGGGCACGATCAGGACTCTTCTTCGTCCTCAAGTTCGCGGGGGCGGGCCTCCCGGTAACCGGCCTCCTCGCCCTCGTCCTCGACGTGACAGCCCTCGGCTGCGTCGGCGGCGTCTTCACCGGGCGACTCACACTCAGCCTGCCCGGCGTCATCCACCGCGGCTGCCTCGCTCGCCACGATACCGATGTGGAATGCCGCATAACCGGGCAGCATGAACTGGTTCAGGGCCTTGCCCAGAACGCGGCCGGTGTGCGGCGTGACCACCTTGCGGATGTGATTATTGACCGGGTTGACCAGGGTACCGAGCGTGTCACCCTCGCGCACCAGGTCGCCGACATTGACGTCGGCGATGAGCAGTCCACCGGCGTCCACCCTGACCCAGCGCGACGAATAGAACACCGGCTGCTCACCGCTGACCGACCAGTCGCTGTGGGTGATTTTCAGGGCGTCGAGCACCGACCTGACGATCTCCACACCCTCCTCGACGTACTGCGGCTGCAGGCTGCCGGGCTGACCCAGTTCCAGCGCCACCGCCGGGATGCCCGCACTGGACGCGGCACTGCGCAGGTTGCCCTTGAGCTTGCGGCTGTGCAGCACCGCGGTGGAGCCAAAGCGGGTGGTGAAATCGACCACCGCGGGATCGTTCAGGTTGGCCCTGACCTGGGCCATGTTGGTGCGATTGAGTGATCCCGTGTGCAGGTCGATGAGCAGGTCGCACTTGCGCACGATCTCCTCAAAAAATGAGTGGGCAATACGCGAGGCCGCACTGCCGTCCGGGTTGCCGGGAAAAAAGCGGTTGAGATCGCGCCGGTCTGGCAGGTAGCGTGAACCACGGGTGAAGCCGAGCAGGTTCACAATGGGCACACCGATCACCG